>NZ_LZGX01000045.1:0-42302 GCF_001690825.1 Gilliamella sp. Fer1-1 | reverse complement strand
AACTTTTTACTGAAATGCATAGATTATCTGAAACTGTTTGACAAACTATTTCTCGCCAAATTTTATCATCACCGTTATTTTTAATAATATATGTTATAATGACGCTTTATTTTTTAATAAGAGAGATTATTTTGCAACAGTCGTTACAAGATTTTATTATTGATAAAATTGATGATTTAAAAGGTAAAGATATTGTTACCCTTGATGTCCGTGGTAAATCAAGCATTACTGATTATATGATTATTTGTACGGGGACGTCTAACCGTCATGTTTCGTCTATCGCCAACCATTTGCTTGATGAAGCAAAAAAACAAGGCCATTTGGTATTAGGCAGTGAAGGAAAAAGTGATGCAGATTGGGTTGTAGTTGATATGGATTCAGTGATTGTACATATCATGCAAGAAGAAAGCCGCCAGCTTTACGAACTTGAGAAACTTTGGAGTTAATTACGTGAAAATACAGCTTATTGCTGTTGGCAATAAAATGCCAAACTGGGTTACCACTGCTTTTGGTGATTATCAGTCACGATTCCCTAAAGATATGCCTTTAGAACTTATTGAAATCCCCGCTGGCAAACGCACCAAAAATGCAGATATTGTCCGAATTTTAGATAAAGAAGGCGAGGCAATGCTAGGTGCTTGCGGTAAAAGCAATCGTATTGTAACGCTTGATATTCCAGGTAAGCCTTATACCACGCACCATTTAGCCGATCAGTTAGAACGCTGGAAAGTCGATGGGCGTGATGTGAGTTTATTAATTGGTGGGCCAGAAGGCTTGTCCCCAGCTTGCAAAGCAGTGGCAGAACAGAGTTGGTCACTGTCGCCCTTGACACTTCCCCACCCTTTAGTGCGTGTTATTGTGGCTGAAAGCCTCTACCGCGCTTGGAGCTTAACCGCTAATCATCCTTATCACCGTGAATAATAACGTAAGGTCAACAAAATAAGATGAGCGCCATTATTTTAGATTTACAAATTGCTACAAAAGAGCAACAGAATTTACCCAGCGAAGCACAAATTTTGCAATGGTTAGACGTTATTTTACCTCAGTTTATGGATAATGCCGAGCTGACTATCCGTATTGTTGATGAACAAGAAAGCCAGCAGTTAAATTATACTTATCGCCATAAAGATAAACCAACTAATGTTTTATCTTTTCCGTTTGAATCTCCTGTTGAGATTGAGGTTCCTTTATTGGGCGACCTCATTATTTGTAAGCAAGTTGTGGAAACTGAAGCTGTACAACAACATAAATCACTAACCTCACACTGGGCGCATATGATTGTGCATGGTTGTTTACATTTGCTGGGTTATGATCATATTCTTGACGAAGAAGCCGAAGAAATGGAAAATATCGAAATTGATATCATGCAGCAGCTAGGATTTAAAGATCCTTATCAGCCTATTGACGAATAAAAGCACACAATTAACCGTTTAACTCAATAGCAATTGAATGAGTTAAACACAAATATAAAATAAGCAACATTAATAACAAAGCAAGAAAGGAAAAGAGCAAATGAGTGATGATAATCACCGGAGACCTAAAAAAGGGTTTACATTATGGTTAAGTCAGTTGTTTAATTCGGAGCCCAAAGATAAAGAAGAACTGATTGAAGTGATTCGTGAAGCGGAAGAAAACGAACTTATCGATCCCGATACGCTCGATATGATTGAAGGTGTTATGGATATAGCCGAACAGCGCATTCGTGATATTATGATACCCCGTTCACAAATTATCACAATTAAAGACAATTATACCCTCGATGAATGTTTAGATATTATTTCTGAACATGGGCACTCCCGTTATCCTGTTATTAGTGAAGATAGAGATCACATAGAAGGCATTTTATTAGCTAAAGATCTTTTGATTTTTATTCGCCAAGGTGTTGATAATTTTGATCTCAAAAAAATCCTTAGACCAACCGTTGTTGTACCAGAAAGCAAACGCGTTGATCATATGTTAAAAGAATTTCGGATGCAACGCTATCATATGGCGATGGCAATAGATGAGTTTGGTGGTGTTTCTGGCCTTGTGACAATTGAAGATATTTTAGAGCTTATCGTAGGCGATATTGAAGATGAATATGATGAGGTTGAAGATCGTGATATTCGCCGTTTAACAACCTCAGTCTACACAGTGCGAGCACTAACTCCCGTTGAAGATTTTAATGATATTTTTGCAACTCATTTTAGTGATGAAGAAATGGACACCATTGGAGGGCTGGTCATGCAACATTTTGGTCGATTACCTTTACGTGGTGAAAGCATTACCATTGATGGTTATCAATTTAAAGTCGCCATTGCAGACAGACGGCGAATCATTCAATTACATGTCACCATTCCTGATGGTGCAACCGTGCCCAATTTAGAGTTACCTGAAAATGCTTAAACAGATATTATTAAGTATATTTCTTGGTGCAATAGCCGTTTTTAGTTATGCACCTTTTCATATTTGGCCGTTAGCTTTTGTCTCGTTTGCGGGTTTTTTATGGCTTATTGCTGATAAATCTAAAAAACAAGCCATGCTATTGGGATTAACTTGGGGTATCGGCTATTTTACATCTGGCGTGCATTGGGTTTATATCAGCATAAAACAATATGGAGAATTACCTCTACCCGTTGCCATTATTATTTTAGGCTTTTTAATCCTGTATTTATCGCTTTATCCTATGCTTTTTGCTTTTCTATTAAGAATGGTAAATCGTTTTGCTGGACAATTTTCATTTAAGCAACTAGTACTTGCAGCACCAATGCTTTGGCAAATAACTGAGTTTTTACGTGGTTATATATTGACTGGATTTGCTTGGTTACAGCTCGGTTATAGTCAACTTGATAGCCCACTGCGAGCCTATTTCCCTATAGGGGGAATAGATTGTGTTACTTTATTGCTTACTATTTTGTGTGGGTTATTTATTTATAGTATTAAGTCAATAACCATCAGAACATCCCGAAAGCACGCAATTGGTTCGATTATTGCACTGTTTACGCTCTTTATTGCACCAATTTCATTCAGCAATATTAATTGGACTACTGTAGACAAAACGCGCTCGGCTCATTTTGCGTTAATTCAAGGAAATATTTCGCAGTCAATCCGCTGGACAAAAGAACAGCTCAATAACACGTTACAAACCTATACTAAACTTACCTTAGACAATCTAAATAAAAATGAAATTATCATCTGGTCAGAAGCCAGTATCACCGATTACGAAATCAATCAGCAAACTTTTTTGCAATATTTAGATAACCAAGCTAGAGCTCATGATGCTGAAATTGCCGTGGGCATTCTTGATTATCGTTTTGGTGAAGAAGGATATCAATCCAATGGAGATATCTATAATACCCTGTTAGTGCTTGGTGAAAAAGAACCTTATCAATACCCAACAACCAATCGTTATAGAAAACATCATTTAGTGCCTTTTGGTGAGTTTACACCGCTAGAGTCAATACTTGAACCGATTGCTGCCATTCTCGATATTCCAATGTCATCAATGAAGCCTGGCGAAACAATACAACCTCAATTACACATAAAAGGCTTTAAATTTACCCCCGCTATTTGTTATGAAGTGATTTTATCGAATTTAATCCATCAAAACTTTGCCTCTGATACCGATTTTTTACTTACTGTTTCAAATGATGCTTGGTTTGGCGATAGCATTGGTCCTAAACAACATTTACAGATGGCACAAGCTAGGGCGCTGGAATTTGGCAGACCTTTAATTCGCAGTACCAATACGGGAATTACTGCAATTATTGATGAGCATGGTAATATCGTTAAACAATTACCACAATTTGAAACAGGTGTTTTATCAGCATCTGTATCGCCCACAATAGGTTTAACACCTTATGCAAAATGGGGCACTCTACCCTATTTTGTAATTATGATATTAATGTTTATCTCACTTTTTATAAAACGACGTTCATAATTTACAATACTGGCATAATTATTGCTTATTATATAATTGGATTTAAATAAGTATTGGTGTAATTCGTAGCCATAATATTATGCGAATTATTGATTGCACCTAGTTTCAATGATAAACAAATAAACAGTAAAAAGTACTTTTATGATAAAAAATAAGTTATAATATACCCCCTTTGTAAAAATATTAAAATTATTTAATATGATACAAACTAAACAGTAGGAGATGAGTATGAACAGAAAGACAAAATTAACCAAACTAGTGTTATCATTTGCAATGTTAGGCCTAGTGAATAGTGCCGCATTTGCCGATGAATTAACTGGTACACTAGCTAAAGTAAAAGAAAATGGTGTGATTGTCGTAGGACATAGAGAATCATCAGTCCCGTTCTCATATTATGGTGATAACCAAACAGTTGTTGGTTATTCTCAAGATTACTCAGATCTTATTATTAATGCAGTAAAAAAAGAGTTAAACATGCCTAACTTGCAAGTTAAATACTTACCGCTGACTTCTCAAAACCGTATTCCACTGTTACAAAACGGTTCTTACGATTTTGAATGTGGTTCAACAACCAATAATCTTTCTCGTCAACAACAAGTTGATTTTTCAAATACGATCTTTATTGTTGGCACTCGCTTTTTAGTTAAAACTAGTAGCAAGATTAAAGATATTGACGATCTGAAAGGTAAAAATGTGGTCGTAACTTCAGGTACAACATCCGAAGTTATGCTCAACAAAATCAATACTGAAAAAGGGTTAAATATTCGTATTATTGCGACCAAAGATCATGGTGATGCATTTCGCACACTTGAAAGTGGACGAGCAGCAGCATTTCTTATTGATGATGCATTATTAGCTGGTGAGCGCTCAAAAGCAAAAAAACCTGAACAATGGGAAATTGTAGGTACACCATTATCTTATGAAGCCTATGGTTGTATGTTGCGTAAACAAGACCCACAATTTAAAGCTTTAGTCGATAAAACTATTTCAGAAGCGCAAACATCAGGTGTCGCCGAAAAGTCATACAACCGCTGGTTTAAACAACCTATTCCACCAAAAGGGTTAAATATGAACTTTGATATGTCTCCTGAGATGAAAGAGCTTTTCGCTCATCCTAATGATAAAGCATTAGATTAATACGCAGATATTTTCCCATAAGGACGTAGGCAACTGCGTCCATCATCTTATTTAGTACTATTTACAATTTTTTTACATGTTGGAGTATTTATGACAACAAGTTGGAATTGGGGAATTTTTCTTCAACCAGCACCATTTGGGGATACAACGTATCTAGGCTGGTTGTGGTTAGGTTTCCAAATGACCATATTGCTAGTTATTACATCAGGAACGGTTGCCTTTTTGGTTGGTTCGCTATTTGGTGTGCTGAGAACATTACCTAACCGCTTTTTATCTGGCTTAGGTACATGTTATGTTGAGGTTTTTAGGAATATCCCGTTAATCATTCACTTATTCTTTTGGATTGAAGTTGTACCAGCACTGGTACCAGAATCTATCCGTGACTGGTTATATAGTCTTGACCCTATGATATTTACTTTATTAATGTCAACCATAGGATTAGGATTATTCACAGGTGCACGTATTTGTGAACAAGTGAGAGCTGCTATTCAATCAATCCCTGCTGGTCAGAAAAGCGCAGGAATTGCATTAGGATTAACTCTGAAACAAACCTATTTATATATTTTATTGCCAAACGCTTATCGACGTGTGTTACCACCGTTAACATCTGAAATATTAAATATGGTTAAAAACTCGGCTGTTGCCTCAACTGTTGGTTATGTCGAATTAACCAAACAAGCAAACCAATTGCTTGAACATGCAGGCCAACCTTATGAATCATTCATTGCTATTACATTTGGATATGTAATTATCAATGTCGCTATCATGTTTGCCATGCAATATATTGAGAAAAAAGTGCGACTTCCTGGCGTATTAGGAGGTAAATCATGATCGATTTAGAATGGGGTCAAATCCTGCCTAATTTACCTTATATCATGCGTGGTATGCTATTAACCTTAGAGATAACCATTACCGCTGTAATTTTTGGTATCGTTTGGGGAACGCTACTTGCCATTATGCGACTTTCATCAATTAAAGTACTACATTGGTTTGCTTCATGCTATGTAAATATATTCCGTTCAATTCCATTAATGATGGTTTTGCTCTGGTTTTATTTGCTAGTGCCTCAACTATTAGAAAAGATTTTAAATCTTCCACCCACAACAGATATACGTTTTGTGTCGGCATTAATCGCTTTTGCTTTGTTTGAAGCGGCTTACTATTCGGAAATTATTCGAGCTGGTATTCAAAGTGTATCTAAAGGTCAAATCAGTGCATCACTAGCACTCGGTATGACTAAAGGTCAGGCATTACGAATGGTGGTTTTACCACAAGCATTTCGTATTATGACACCATTATTATTAACACAAGGTATTATCTTATTCCAAGATACGACGCTTATTTACACCTTAAATTTAGCTGATTTCTTCTATCGTGCGGTTAATATTGTGGGTAATAGAGATGGTTTAATCGTTGAGATGGTATTATTTACAGGAGCAATTTATTTTGTTATTTGCTTCACCGTTTCACGTCTAGTTAATTATTTTAAGAAAAGGATTACTCGATGATCTCCTTAGAAAATATATCAAAATGGTATGGACAATTTCAGGTATTAAAAAACTGCACAACAAGAGTCGGTAAAGGCGAGGTTGTGGTTGTTTGTGGTCCTTCGGGTTCAGGAAAATCAACCCTAATAAAAACCGTAAACGCTTTAGAGCCTATTCAACAGGGTAAAATTATTATTAATGGGACAGAAATAACTAGCAAATCAACCAATTTAGCCAAATTACGTTCTAAAGTAGGCATGGTGTTTCAACATTTTGAGTTATTCCCACACTTAACTATTTTAAAAAATCTAACACTTGCACAAATTAAAGTGTTAGGTCGAACAGACGAAGAAGCTCAAGAAAAAGCACTTAACCTTCTAGAACGTGTTGGGTTACTGGCTCATGCCAATAAATACCCTGCTCAGCTTTCTGGTGGTCAACAGCAACGCGTGGCTATTGCTCGCGCGTTATGTATGGATCCGATTGTGATGCTGTTTGACGAACCAACCTCAGCACTAGATCCCGAAATGGTAAACGAAGTATTAGATGTTATGGTTGAGCTCGCTTATGAAGGTATGACCATGATGGTCGTTACTCATGAAATGGGCTTTGCCCGTAAAGTGGCGCACCGAGTTATCTTTATGGATGCTGGCGAAATTATTGAAGATACCTCAAAAGAACAGTTCTTTACTAATCCACAATCAGATCGTGCTAAAGACTTTTTAGCTAAAATTATCCATTAATTCAATTATTACAGGGCTTATTGCCCTGTTTTATTACTCCACCCGAAACTTTTACCAACAAACCCGATAAATAACAATTCATTTAACAGTGCTTAAAATACTCAAACTTATGAGTTATTTTGTAATAAATCCACTAAACCACTATGCCTTTGTGTCTGTGATTTAATCGCTTGTATTAAAATTGATTCAACTGCATAAATTGCAACGGTTTTTTTAGCACGGGTAATTGCGGTATAAAGCAAAGAACGATTGAGCAACGGCGAATAATCAATTGGCAGAATCACATTAACATAATCAAACTCTGATCCTTGCGATTTATGGATGGTCATGGCATAAGCAGTCTCATGTTCAGGTAATCGAAATGGTGAAAACCCTTTAATTGAACCATCTGCGAAGGGAAAATACACTCGTAACTTTGAGCTATCATTTTCTGCCATTAATGTAATGCCAATATCGCCATTATACAGCCCTAATGAAGCACTATTACGTAAAATCATAATTGGTCTGCCAACATACCATGTTTCTTTATTTTTTAAATGAATCAATTTATTTTTAGCTAATAATAACTCAATTTGTTTGTTTAAACCTTCTACACCAAAATGACCTTCTCTTACGGCACAAAGTAAACGATATTCGGCGAATTTAGCTAAAACTGCCGCAATATCATGCGTTCCGCTTTGCTTAATCATATTTAAATAATGTTGATAATGATTAATACTATCTTGTAAAACATCATGATAAGCTTGCTGAGATGAAAGTGCGTGATATTGGATATCACTTAACGACTCATCAAATAGTAATTTCTTAACAACCGTTGAACGTCCCTCTTTTACTGCATTAGCCAATAACCCAATACCAGATGATTCATTGAAGCGATAACTCTTTTGTAATAAGCAGATACTGTCAGTGATTGCAACTGTTTGCTTGCAAGCCGGTACAATATAGCCAGTTAATTGGCTAAGTTCTTTGGCTCGTGGCTCACTATAACCATTTGTAATAAAAGTACAAAGGTCACCAAATACGGCACCTGCTTCAACTGATGATAATTGATCTTTATCGCCTAATAAAATTAAACGAGCAGCATTTGGTAGTGCCTCAATCACCCTTGCCATCATATTTAAGTCCACCATTGACGCTTCATCAATCACTAATACATCGACATGCAATCGGTTGTTCTTATCATGCTTGAATGAACGATTATCTGCTTTTGCACCTAATAAGCGGTGTAAAGTGATCGCTTCAGCTTTTATATTTAGTGCTGTCACAGAGAGTTGTTCTATTGCTCGGCTCAATGATTCGGTTAGCCTTGATGCGGCTTTACCCGTTGGCGCTGCGGTAATCAAGCGAGCTTTTGGGTTGGTTTGCATAATTGCGGCTAAAATTTTGGCAACAGTGGTTGTTTTGCCAGTACCAGGCCCCCCCGAAATAATAGCAACTTTACGTGTTAATGCCAAAGCGACGGCTACTTTTTGCCAATCAATTTCAGATTCATTGTAGACAAAAAGCTGATTAAGTATCGCGCTTAAATCAGCATCACCGCTTAACTCTTTATCCAGCGTTGTGTGATTAAAATATTGAGCGACATTTTTTTCATCCAACCACATACGTTGAAAATAGAGTTTATTTTCAATAAAGATAAGCGGAGATAAACTTGCTCCATCGCTCACAACCTGATGATTACCTGCTTGTTCTAGTGTGAGTTTCCAATCATGCTCGCTCGGTGATCCTAAATCTAACCAAAGTTGCGGCTCAATAGTAGATTGAGTTAAGTAAGTAAGATCCAGACAAACATGACCAGATCTTACCTCTTTACTTAACGATAGCACCAAAAAACTAAAACGTTTAGCCGTAATATCATCATTTAACTTCGCTTTATTGGTTAGAAAATATGCCAAATGAATATCCAGCAAACTAATTTGGCTGTCTTGTTTAAATTGGCTGAGCCACTGATTTAACATATTTTACGTCTATTATTAACTTATCTACAATCCAATTATATCGTTAACTTTATCTTTTGGATAAGTAAGTTTAAAGCTTAAATTAAGATTTTTATTTTCGTTTGGATTTAATTTAAATTGCCACATTAATGTGCCAGTCTTTTTATCATAATTTGCATCATCATATTTAGCATCATCAAGCACTACTGTCTTGTTTATAATATTCGGTAGCTGATCATAAACAATAATATCAATTGGTAGCGATTTGGCATTTTTTACATCAATGGTATAAGCATATTTTTGTGAAATATCATTACCAAATAACGAAGGTTTTGATGTTTCATTAATATTACGATTACGCGATATAAAAATGTTTTTATCTTTTCCTAAAGAGATATCCAATGTTTCTTTTAAATCTTTAGTAGTAATAAAACTCTCACCAATATAATTGCCATCAAAAAATACTGTCGATTTTCCAGGCAAAAGGTCTAATTTATCCCAATCAGTAATTTGTGCTTGTAAGTACACGCTACTATCTAATTTAGGAATGGCAATGTAATGATATTTTGCTTCAACTTCTTTGTTCTGTAACGTAAGGATATTACTTTGGGTATTCGATTTAATGGTATAGGGCAATTTAACCTCAAAGCGCGTGTTAATGCCTAAAGTATTGGTTAATGCATTATCATCAGGGCCAACGGATCTTGATACTTTTGCACTTATATCATCATGTTTAGAAAAAAAGAAGCCACCTTTTTCAGAATAGATATCAATATGCCAAGGCAATAAATCAGGCGCCGTTATTCCGTCACTTGGATTAGAAGTCGATAAACTAAAATCGATATTCTGCCAATTCAAGCCACTATTTTGATAAATATCTGCTTTATAAGTTAATTGTAACGGGGAGTTGATATCAGCAACACGCACATCATAAACTGGAACCCAACCAGCTTTATTGGTGACATAAGATAAAGTAACTGGTAATGTCATATCTTTGTCAGAATAAACCTTGACGATAATTGCACTGTTAGGACTGTTTGTTAATGCTTTGCGTTTATCAATTTTATCTTGACATTGCCTTATTTGGGCATCTATCTGATCGACCTCTTTTTGTCGTTTATTTTGTTCATTTAGTGTTGCGATTAAATTGGTTTTAATGAAATCTAAGGTATTTTTCATTCCACTTAAACTATCATTGTCACTTTTTACTAATAAATCTAAACGATTTCCTTGTAAAAGAGTAACTTGTTCAGATATGGCTTTTAATTGAATATCAGCCGTATCACGTTTTTCATGTAATTGCTGTAACTCTTCAAGTAAAGGCTTAATTTCGTCATTTTGTTTATCATTGTTAGAATAATCTTCATTTAATGACGTTGAGAGTACTTTCACATTAGCATTTTTACCAAATCCCACATTAATTGAATTAGCTCTAACACCATCAGCAATTCCAGTTAATGCAATTTCGCTTTCACCTTTAGTTAACGACACCGTTGACTGCCCTTGCAATTCAGCTCCTTGCAAAAACAGGGTTACTTTATTGAGTGTTACATTATTGCTGGCAAAAACGCTACCAGAAGCGAATGCGATTAAAAAAGCAATTTGTTGAATTTTCATTTTCATTTTTCTCTTTTATAAAAAATTAATTTCACCTATTTTAATATCTCATGTTATCAGTTAATTAAGTTATAGCACAATTATTAATACTCAAAAGAGTATTTATTCTTTTTAATTTAATTGTTATAAATTGCCAATAACCTATATCAAAATAAATTATTTTTGTTTAATATATTGAACAAAGTGCAGAATTGATTTATATTATGTTTAAGATAAAAAACAAAATATAAGGAGATCTTATGTGTGACTTCAGTTATTTAAAAACAGTAATAAAGAGAAAAAACATATCATTACAAACAGTTGCCGATGCCTGCCACATGACTAAAGGCTACCTAAGCCAGCTAATTAATAATAAAATTAAAAATCCAAGTGCACAAAAATTACAATCACTTCATCAATATTTACAAATTGAAGAATCAACCCAAAACAAAAAAGTGGGGGTTATTTTTGGTAAGTTTTATCCTTTACATACAGGACATATCTATCTCATTCAGCGCGCAATCAGCCAAGTGGATGAACTCTATGTCGTACTTTGTTCTGATACAACTCGTGATATGACACTATTTGAACAAAGTGCTATGTCCCGCCAACCAACAATTAACGATCGTATTCGCTGGTTACTGCAAACTTTTAAATATCAAAAAAATATCCACATTGAATTACTCGAAGAAGACGGTATTCCAGCTTATCCTAATGGTTGGCATGAATGGAGTGAGCGGGTAAAAAAATTATTTAAAACCAAAGGAATTAACCCTGATCTTGTGTATTCAAGCGAACCACAAGATGTTGCTATGTATAAAGATTTGTTTGATCTAGAAACCGTCTTAATTGATCCAAAACGACAATTTATGCAAATAAGTGGTACTCAAATCCGTCAAGCACCGCTAAAAAACTGGCAATACATACCAACCGAAGTTAGACCATTTTTTGTTAGAACCGTTGCCATTTTAGGAGGTGAATCTAGTGGTAAATCGACTTTAGTGAATAAACTAGCAAACGTATTTAACACAACCAGTGCATGGGAATATGGTCGGGATTATGTATTTTCTCAACTTGGCGGGGACGAACGCGCATTACAGTATGCTGACTACGATAAAATCGCATTAGGGCATGCACAATATATCGATTTTGCCATAAAACATGCCAATAAAATTTCGTTTATTGATACCGATTTTGTGACAACTCAAGCTTTTTGTAAAAAATATGAAGGTAAAGAACATCCATTTTTACAAGCTATGATCAATAACTATCGTTTTGATTTAGTGATTTTACTTGGCAATAACACGCCATGGGTGGCTGACGGTTTACGTCATTTAGGCAGTCCAAAACAACGTAAAGATTTTCAAAAACTATTAATAACGTTATTAGAAAAAAATAATATCAAATATATAGAAATAGAATCGCCCGATTACGAAGAACGTTATTTACGTTGCATTGAACTAGTTAATCAACTTATTAATGATGAAGAGTAATGAATTATGAATAAATTAAGCAATCTTGCCATTTTAATTGGACGCAGTAAATTCTATCCATTTTTTTGTATATTATGTGTAACGCTAGCATTCTTATACACTGACCCATTTACTGAATTTGATTTACGCTATGCTACTTCTTACATAGGCGCTTTTTGCGGTCTGCTATGTGTTATCTTATTAGCAAAACGTAAAAACATGGGGAATGTATTAGGTATGTTTGCCGTAGTTGCAGAATGTTGTGCTAATGTTCTTGGCGGCAATATTGGTGCAGGACTACCGCCAGTCTACTATTTTTGTTCACACATCTATGGTTTATTCACTTGGAAAAAGAACCTTGATAATAATAAAAACGTTAAAGTTCGCTCACTCAATGAAACCACATTTTTATATACAATCATATTTCTTATTATTGCCGCTTTTATTAATATTTATTTAACGGATAAAATTGGTGCAACTAATACAACCTACCAACTAATAACTAACTGTTTTATATTTGGTCTAGGTATTGTTGCTCAATTATTATTGATGATGCGCTATGCGTTTAACTGGTATTTATGGGTTATATTAAATGTACTGGTAATTGGTTTAAATATCTATACCGACAATATCGTTATTGCAACACAATACTTAATTTACTTGTTTAATGCTATTTATGGAATCTGTGAATGGGAACGTTCTAAACTGAAACAATAAATATATTAGATATTGTCAAAAGATTTTAGGACCAAATGTGTTTCAAATAGAAAATAAATATTTTATTTCCTATTTGAAATGCAGACCTATTATTCTATATCACCTTTAATTAAAGGAACAAATATTACCTCACCCATATCTTTCACGATAAAATTATGTCCATCACGCTCAATTAATTGGAGAGTCTGTTTATTTTCACCAACAGGAATAACTAGCCGGCCTTTATCTGCTAATTGTTCTAATAAACATTGTGGTACTTCGGATGCGGCGGCAGTAACGATAATACCGTCAAATGGCCCTCGCTCTGGCCAACCTAACCAACCATCACCATGGCGTGTCGAAATATTATGAATATCAAGTTGTTTTAAACGGCGTTTAGTATTCCATTGCAAACTCTTGATACGTTCCAGCGAACAAACATGTTCAACTAATTTTGCCAAAACCGCAGTTTGATATCCCGATCCTGTACCAATTTCGAGCACTTTTGAGTGAGGCTCTAACCTTAATAATTCGGTCATCTTTGCTACAATATAGGGCTGAGAAATAGTTTGCCCATTACCTATTGGTAAGGGACAATTATCATAAGCTTGATGGGACAACGCCTCATCAACAAAATGTTCTCGAGGAATTGAAGCGATAGCATCTAAAACTCGCTCATCTTTTATTGCTTGTTGACGCAAAAATTTAATTAGGGACTGCATTTTTGGGCTTTGCATTTTGGCTACTCATTTTCTATTATTAATTCACGTATCACACTTGTTGCATAACAACCTGATGGCAAATAAAAATCAAGTTCAAGACTATGACAATCTAACCATTGCCAATTGAGTTGATCTGCTCGTAACAATAGTGAGCGCCTTGCTGTCTCAACGCGCTCTTTTTTAAATAGATCATAAAATTCAGACCAATTTTCTAAACATTCTTGTTCAAACTCCAACGCTTTAAATTGTGTACCAAGTGGTGAATCCCCCATCATTGGTGCTGTAACATTAATCTCACCGTTTTCTAAACGTGCTTGTAACAATGCTAACTCATCTGTTTGTGCAACAAACCAACTACTGCGTTGTGCTAGTTGTAATATATCGCCATCAATAACAGTTTTATGAAGCTGTTGTTCAATTCGTTTACTCACAATGTCGTTAAAAATAGCACTTCTCGCTGCAGAGAGATAAAAACTTCTTTTTTTTCTATCTTTAACCGTAATAGCCCCTTTTGCCCAGTTTATAGCTTGGGTAATATTATTTTCACCACGGCCAAAGCGTTGCTCACCAAAATAATTAGGCACACCATGTTGTTTGATCAATGCTAATTTAGATTCGATTTCAGATTGAGCGGTTAAATCTCTTAAAATAATTTTAAAATAGTTACCTTTTAACGCCCCTATTTTTAATTTTTTATTATGCCGGGTAACTTTTAATATCTGACAATTTGCTAAATCAAATCCTGAGAAGTCTGGCGTTTGTTGACCTGGCATATGTAAGCTAAACCATTGCGTTGTTATCGCTTGACGATCTTTTAATCCTGCATAACTCACTAACTTAGTTGAAATACCAACATATTTAGCTAACTGTTCAGCCACAAAAATAGTGTTACAATCACGTTTTTGCAAATAAACTAAAACATGCTCACCCTCACCAGTCAACTCAAAACCAAGATGTTCTGTAACGACAAAATCTTCGTATTGTTGCTTATATTGCCCTGTGGCTGTCGGTTTTCCATATAAATAATTAAGTTGTGTTAACACTTGTATTGCCTACTTTTAAATTTAATCTGTTTTAGTTTTTCGAGCTAATAATACTACTGCTTGGCAAGCAATGCCCTCTTTACGTCCCGTAAAGCCTAACTGCTCGGTTGTTGTTGCTTTTACACTAATTTGCTCAAAATGAACTTTTAAATCTTCAGCTATATTAACTCTCATTTGATCAACATGCGGTCTCATCTTGGGTTCTTGCGCAATGATAGTGGCATCTAAATTCACTAATTCATAACCTTTAACTTGAACAATACTGTACACATCTTTCAATAAGATCCGACTATCTATGCCTTTATATTTTGGATCTGTATCGGGAAATAGCTTACCAATATCGCCTAATGCTAATGCACCAATCAGCGCATCTGTTATTGCATGTAATAAAACATCGCCATCAGAATGAGCAATAAGTCCATATTGATAAGGAATTTTTACACCAGCAAGCGTAATTGGACCTTCACCACCAAACTTATGGACATCAAATCCATGACCTATTCTCATATTTTTACCTATTTAAAATTTGCTTAGTTAAATAAAAATTAGCCAACGCTAAATCTTCAGGGCGCGTTATTTTTATATTGTCTCGACGACATTCAATTAATAAAGGATGCCCCCCACAATACTCAATAGCTGAAGCTTCATCAGTAATTGCGATATGGTTATTTAAAGCATGTTGTAAGCAAGATTTTAACTCACCAGCATTGAATAATTGAGGTGTTGCTGCGCCCCATAAATAAGTTCGATCTTCAGAGTAATCAATAATAGTGTCATTATCTTGGCATGCTCGTTTTATCGTATCGCTAATACGCATAGCCAAAATACCACCTTGCTTTTTATTAATCACCGTTTCTATCAAGCGAGATATGTCATCATGATCCACACAAGGTCTTGCGGCATCATGAACTAATGCCCATTGCTTATCATTTAATAATTGTAATCCAGCTAACACAGAATCAGCACGAGTTTTACCGCCTAAAGTGATACTAATGTTATCGTGCGAAGCTATTGAGAGCGAGCTAAAGATGTTATCCTCAGGGCTAATAACAACAATAACTTTCGCTATTTGAGGGTGTGTTAATAATTTATTTAGTGTGTGCTCTAAGATTGTTTTTGAATCGATTTTTAAATACTGTTTAGGGATTTGGCTATTCATGCGACAACCAATTCCTGCAGCTGGCACAATAGCGATAATATTATTAAGATTATTCATGTTATGCATTATCGTTTTTTTGAATCTGAATCAATAATAATTCGATAAAAATATTCATTAGCTTTTACCATACCTAAATGACTGCGAGCCCTCTCCTCTATCGCTTCAGAACCACGTTGTAGATCGTTAATTTCAGCAAACATTTGCTCATTACGAGCCTTCAATTTCTCATTATCAGCCCGCAAACTGGCTAACATCTCTACATTATCTCGATAATCGTACACATTATTTTTGCCATACCATAAAGAATATTGGAGATAACCAAACACAACTAATAGTAATAAAGGGAGCTTCCATCTTATCATGAATGTAACGTTATCCTTTATCTATATACATTTAACGGGCTTTGGTAAGCCTGCAAGTTTAGTCGCTTGTTTAGCTGGGCCATCAGGAAATAACTTATACAAATAGCGACTATTACCCTTTTGTGCACCGAACTTCTTTTCCATCGCTTTAACTAACGCACGTATAGCTGGTGATGTTTTATATTCTAAGTAAAAATCACGGACAAATAAGATAACCTCCCAATGCGCATCAGTTAACTCAATACACTCATTAGCAGCCAGTTCAGGAACCAAATCAATAGTCCAATCCTGCCAGTTTTTTAAATAGCCTTTATCATCGGTTTCTATTTGCTCTAACATTTTTAACATACGCTAATTCATTTGCGTTTTATTATACTCAATTAATCAAAATCCAACACTAATTTTGAAAAAGAAAGCGCTATTATTGTATATTTTCTATATAATTTGATTGAATTTAAAGCAAACGATAAAAAATATTAAAATAGCTATTTACAAATAAGCAAGTCTACTTTAATATTCACAGCCATTGCGGAAGTGTGGCTGAGCGGTTGAAAGCACCGGTCTTGAAAACCGGCGAGGGGCGACCCTCCCAGAGTTCGAATCTCTGCGCTTCCGCCATCTTCTCTCAAGGCATAGAAGAAATCAATATCTAAAAAATCATATCAAATAAAACACCATGTTTTAATATTTTGTTAGGGACTGTCAAGTTAACTTTTAATGGTAAATTGTAATTTGATAGCTATCTTCTAATTCAAACCCATGTTAGAAAATTAATTTGACAATATCCATACAAGGGATGGGTTAAATTGATAGCACCAAATCGTGTTAAAAAACTTCACTAAACTCTAAATAGAATTATTATCTAAGCACATTTGTACTATAATTGAGCTAATTTGTGCAGAATTTTTATTATTTTCTATCTAAAATAATTTCACTCTAATTTATGATAAGAGAAATAAAGTGAAAAAGATAATAATTTTTATTTTGTATTTAGTCAGTTTTAATACTTTCGCACAAAGCTTTAGCATACAAAGTAGTGATCTGTCCAAGAATGGTTTTACTAGTCAATATATTGCTAATGAATTTGGCTGTAAAGGTGAGAACATTTCACCTAGTCTTAGTTGGAACGATCCACCTCAAGGTACAAAAAGCTTCGTCATTACTATGTATGACCAAGATGCGCCAACTGGCTCTGGTTGGTGGCACTGGGTAGTCGCCAATATACCTGCGAATGTAAATTATATTGTAAAAAATGCAGGTAATAATACCTTGCTATTACCAAAAGGAAGCAAAGCTGTGCGCAATGATTTTGGTAATGTTTATTATGGGGGGCCATGCCCACCCAAAGGCACAAGTCATCGCTATATTTTTACTATTTATGCTTTGAGTATTGAACATATTAATGTTAGTGATTCAACATCACCCGCATTAATAGGATTTATTGCAAATACGAATCTATTAGGTAAAGCGACAATAATGTACAATTATCAGCAATAAAATATTGCTAATAGGATATTTTTTGAATCAGGTAATAAAAAAATCACAGCAACTTACTACATTAGGTCAGTACTCACGAGTTTCACAAAGTTGTAATTATAAATTATCGCAGGTGAGAATAGTTGATCCAATGTTAATTCGTATAGTTCAAGGATCAAAGGTTATCAGCTATAAAGGTGAAATTTATGAGATATTAGCAGGAGAATTATTAGTTGTTCCTGCTAACAGTCTTTTAGATATTACTAATCAAAATATTCAAAATAAAATTTATTTGGCCGACTGTTTTACTTGGCCACAAGAAATACTAAAACAGTATGAGTCTTTAAAAACCACACAGTCAACAGACTTTACCCATCAGATAAAAATCGTGCGATCTGTTCCCAATATTTTTAATGCATCAATAAATTATACAATCAGTATTATTCAAGATCCTCTCTCAAATTATGATTTGCTTTTACATCAATTTATACAATTATTACGATGCTTAGAAATAGTAAATATTAATTTTCCTATCTCAGTAAATGAAGGTCTTAAGCAGAAGCTGGAACGATTAATTTTAGGTGCTCCTACAAAAAAATGGCAATCAAAAGCAATTGCAAAACATTTTGCCATGAGTGAGTCAACATTAAGGCGACGCCTATCTGATGAAGGAACAAGTTTGTCTAATATACTGTTTGAGGCAAGAATGAGTTATGGATTAAAGCTACTACAAACCACTCATTTAAATATTACACAAATCGCACAAGAAGTTGGATATGATTCAGGATCTAGATTTGCAATTTATTTCCGTAAGCGGTTCGGTTTTTCACCAAAGCACATGAGAGATAGATAATTTTGAACCAGAGTGTTTTGTAATTCTTTGGTTGGCACCGTCAAATTAACTTTTTTCATAAAGCTAAATTTGATGATCATCACTCAGAACTTCGGTTTGACTTTGATTGAACACCATATTATTTTAGTCCATAGCAATCCAATATAGTCCACTTTTAAAAGGCAGAACAGAGTTATATAGATGAGATGAGGCGATTAATAAATAAATTATATTAAATCAATTAGTTGAAATTAACTGGGATATTTTTATTTTCTCCTGTGCTTCTGTCATCTTCTTTAAGTTTACATTAGAAATAAATATATTAAAATCCAGTATACTATTTCACATTAGTTCTTATTATCTTGAATTGTCAATTACTTCTTTATTTGCCACTTTCTTACATACTAAATCTACCAATATAACCACAAGTAGCAGCCAATAATCAAAAATGTGTTATCAATAGATTATCTGTATTAAGATTATTATACAAAAATAGTTAACTTGACAACATCAAACCGCCAGTTAGAATGAAAATACGTTAGACTAAGGGACATATAGATGCGTATTTTTTCTTGTATTATTCTTTTTATTCAATGGGTTATTATTTCTCATTGACTAGAAAAGGGTAATAACTTCATACTTAGTAAGGATTAAAATCTAGCAACTATAAAGATAGAGCTTGTTCAAAAACAGGTCAGGCAAAAGTAGAATATGAACCTGCTTTTGACTCATCAGAGCTAAGAAAAATGATTGCTGAACAGTATGAAAATGATAATCAATGGCCTTATGATCAGTGCGTGTTTTTTTATTATGAAAGTTTATTAAAAACCAATTTTGGCAATTATTTAAGAGTATCCATTGCCCATGTAAAAAATGAGGCTCTAGTCGCATAATGTGTTGTGGAAGTGACAGATCAAAAGTTTACTGCAATAAAAAAGCAAACTAGGCTGAAAACAGATGGAGCCCTCGTAATACATTGAAAAATTAACTTGATAACATAATAAAAAACCCTAGATAAACTAGGGTTTGATTAATAATTAGATGAATAAATCTAAATAATTAGTTATTTTTTCTTTGCTTTACCTTGATATTCATCATAATATTCTTCCGCCAATTTACGCATTGATAAGCCAATCGCTGCATATTGATATTCATTTAAGTTAGCTAACGATGCTCGAGCAGAAGGATGTTGTACAGCAAATCCTTTACCTGGTAATAGAACGACCCCCGCTTCGTCTGCTATTCTAAATAACATTTCAGACGGATTTTTATTTTTTAATATCCATTGAGCAAATTTATCGTCATATAATTCTCGGCAAATATGCTCAAGATCAACAAGTGTATAATAATCAACACTGTTTTCATCGGTGGTATGTTTAAGCCCCAAATGTTGGTAAAGTGATGCTGCACGGCGTCGGATTAGTGATTTTAAAGCGGTTTTATAACTTTGATCGCTATCTATCATTTCGCATAATGCAAATAAAACCATTTGTACTTGTTGTGGTGTTGAAAGACCCGCAGTATGGTTTAGTGCAACCGCACGGCTATCAGCCACTAATCGATCAATAAATTTTAGATTTTCTGGATCAGTAACAATTGAGCTATAGCGTTTATTTAAGATCTGTTTGGTTTTACTTGGTAACGCTTTAATCGTTTTGTCAATGACATTATCGCGTGCTGTGGCAATAACACCTAAACGCCAACCAGTCGCACCAAAATATTTCGAAAATGAATAAACTAAAATGGTATTTTTTGGACATATCGCAAATAAAGATTGGAAGTCATCGGCAAATGTACCATAAACATCATCGGTCAAAATAATCAATTCAGGACGTTTTTGAACGATATCAGCAATAATTTTTAGACTTTTATCATCAATTTTAACTGATGGCGGGTTAGATGGGTTAACAACGAAAAAGGCTTTAATTGCTGGATCTTCTAATTTACGCAATTCTGACTCAGGGTACTGCCAATTTGCATTAGGATCAGCATTGATTAACACTTCAACTAGTTGATAGTCGTTCAATTCGGGAATTTCTAGATAAGGTGTGAATATCGGCGCACCAATGGCAATTTTGTCGCCTTTTTGGATTAAACCGTTTTCTTTCATTGAATTAAAAATATAAGCCATGGCGGCTGTGCCACCTTCAACGGCAAATAAATCAATATTATCACGATCCAGATATTGAGCGCCCATTTGTTGTAAAATATAGGCTTTAACCACATCTTCACTAAAATGTAACATTCTGTCAGGTACGGGGTAATTGCATCCCAAAATACCTTCTACCATCTCTTGTAAAAAGGCATTTTCGTCCAATCCTAGTTGGTCACGAATATAAGAAAAAGCCTTACCTAAAAAAGCGACTCCCGGAGTGTTATAGTTTTGACAAATAAAATGTTCAAAGCGGCCTGTTAATCCGGCTTTGATTGGCATGCCGCCAACACCTTCATTTAAATATGAAAATGACATTTCGGATTCTTGGGTTGCAAACACACCTAGTTGAAAAAAAGCTTGTCGAGGCCAAGTGGCAAGAAAGTTGGGATTACCTCTTCCTGCATTTAACATTACGCGATCAGTATGACTTTGTGCCAGTTTAATTAAGTTATCTTTTAACTCAAAAGGACTTAAATTAGCATATTGGCTATATTGTGTGTTATTTTTCATACATTTGTATCCTTAATTTGATATATCAATTAAACAAAAGCAACAACCAATGGTCCTAATAAAGTTAGGAACACATTAGCTAAAGCATAAGTAATAGCAAAAGAGTTAGTTGGTGTTGAATTACCAGCTTTATTGAGCACTTCACCAAAGGCGGGATTAGCACTACGCGATCCAGCTAACGCACCGGCAAACACTGCTGCATTTTTATAGCCAAGCACATATTTACCAAAATAGATGGCAAGCAACATGGGTAATAAGGTCACAACAACCCCAATTAAAAATAGGGATAAACCTTGTTCTTTAATAGTATTAATTGCTTGAAGACCAGAACTGAGCCCCACAACCGCTACAAAACCTGCCAAGCCAAAGTCTTTTAACAGTTGCACAGCGCCAATTGGAATATTACCGATAGTTTGATGAAGAGAACGATACCAACCAAATAATAAGCCAGATAAAAGTGCACCACCACCTGCGCCTAATGTAATAGGAATATTGCTAACACGAATCACAATTAAACCAATAATAAGCCCAATAACAAGTCCTAACCCATGAAATATCCAGTCAGTTTTTTCACTTTTAGTAATTGGGGCACCGATTTTATCAACAACTCGACGAAGATCACTGTCAGCACCATAAATGGTAATTACATCGCCCAGTTTTAAATAAATATCATTATTAAGAGACAAAGGTTGACCATCACGATGAATAGCCACAAGATAGATACCATGTTTTAATTTCATGACTTCATCAGAAGCGAGCACTTGTGTAAAATTGTGTCCCACATACTTGTTGTTTCGCATTTCAACATCTAACTTGTTCATCACAACATCCATACCTGATGCTGAATTAACTTCGGTACCAAGTAGATCATGCGCCTCAATCATTGCATCACGGTGACCAACAACCAGAATGATATCTTTCGATTTTAATACTGTTTCAGGCGTTGCTTCAATGATTTTATTGCCACGTTTGATACGCTCAATACTAATGCCATTAATAGTTTGTTCAACTTGCGCCACTGTTTGATTAATTTTATTGGTAATACGATACAACCGGCCACTAATATCAGATAAAGCTAGATTTTGATCAGAGCTTAATGAAAGCGAACCATGAAGTTGCTCAGCCTGTGCTTTTATTGCGTCATCACCAATATCTTTACCCATGATTTTTGGCAGAATATTGACGCAGACAATAATGGCACCTAGTGAACCAAATATATAGGTCACAGCATAACCAATAGTTACATTTGCTTGCATTTTTCTTAATTCATCGGCACTTAAACCTAATTGGCTTAATGCATCAGAGGCTGTGCCCATAATTGCCGATTGTGTCAAACCACCTGCGGCTAATCCAGCAGCAAGACCTTTGTCTAAATGGAATAATTTGGCTAGTACGATAACAGTCACAAAACTTGCAACTGCAATAAATAATGCTAAGAAGATTTCACGTAAGGTTTTTATACCAAGTGAACGGAAAAATTGCGGACCACTTTCATAACCCACTGCATAAATAAATAACGCAAAAAGAATCGCTTTAACACCAGCGTCAATAGTCACACCAAAAACGCTTAAAGCGACAGCAACAAGCAACGAACCAGCAACACCACCGAGTTGGAATTTGCCTATCCTAATGCCACCAATCAAATACCCTAAACTCAACGATAGAAATAATAAAATTTCGGGGGAATGTTTTAGTCCATCTAAAATCCAGTTTGAAAGCCATTGAAACATAATAATTGTCCTCAAGCGTAATGATTTATGAATTAAAAAAAGAAATGTAATAAGGTGGAGCTATATCCATCAAACTATATGAATATAGACTTATATTAAATTGCAATTAGATTAATAGATAGTCAGTTTTAACAATTAATATTATCGTTAGAAGATAATAGATAATGATTGTGGGAATTAAATAAAAAAGATAATGATTTGATTTATAAATAAAAAATAAATAATATGCCAATCAGCATATTATTAATACGAAATTATGAATAATTCAATGCATTATAAAACGGGCTATCACAGCCCGTTTCCTTGCCTTAAAAATAGTCTTTCCACACCTTTTATTACATTTTTAGCTAACTTTTCAGATAGTTTTTGCCGACGTAAATAACTAACAGAGATAATTTTATGTGTATCTAAGTGAGATAAGATAAAGTCATCACTCGTACTGATTTCGTCAACTAAGCCTTTATCTTTAGCTTGAGTTGCAAACCAGTGCTCGCCTGTTGCAACTTGTTCGATATCAACATTTGGGCGGTATTCTTTAACGAAGTCTTTAAATAAAAGATGGGTTTCTTCAAGCTCTTGTTTGAATTTTTGTCGACCTTCATCGGTGTTTTCACCAAACATGGTTAAAGTACGCTTATACGCACCTGCTGTTTGCAATTCAATATCCACATCATGTTTTTTAAGCAAGCGATTAAAGTTAGGAATTTGAGCAACTACCCCAATAGAGCCCACAATAGCAAATGGTGCAGCAATGATTTTTGACGCAGTACATGCCATCATATATCCACCACTGGCTGCAACTTTATCGACGACAGCCGTAAAAGGAATATTACGCTGTCTAAACCGTAACAACTGCGATGCCGCAAGCCCATAACCATGGACTACACCACCTGGGCTTTCAAGTTTTACTACAACTTCATCTTCTGGTTTAATAACAGCTAATACAGCGGTAATTTCTTGGCGTAATTCTTCAACTTCGTGCGCATCCATACTACCATTGAAAGACAATACAAATAATTTAGGTTTGGCTTGTTGATCTATATTGTTTTCTGCCAACTTTGTTGCATTATCTAGCGCCGATTTTTCGTCAGATTTTTCTTGGTTTTTGACTTGTTTCTTTTTTTGCTTAGCCGCTAATTTTGCCTGCTTCTTTTCGCATTTTTTCTGTTTTTTAATATCTTTCATAAACAGTTTAGCTTCTAGCTCGCCCATGCTTGACATTAGCATATCATCTTTGACTTGCTCGTATTCTTGACTAATATCTTTGACAGATAAACGTCCACCAACCGTTGCTGATTTACGACGTTGGCTTAATATAAAAATCAGTATTGCTAAAATGGCAATAACGACTGTCGCCGTCTCTGCTAAGAAAAGCGAATATTCGGAAAACCAATTCATTTAACTATTATCCTTTTATTGAATGTTTTTAATTATTATAACAAGATAATTACCAATTGTGCCGAAAATAAGTAAAGATAAAATTGTCTCTTTATTCGGCAATTCAAATTCTTTATACTGACATTCCAATTTATTGTTAGATGAGAACTTATATGCCATTACGCCCAATTACCGAAATAGCAAAACAATGCAATATCCCTGAAGAATTTGTCCTACCTTATGGCAAACATGTGGCAAAAATCGATTTGTCTATTCTAAAAGCGAATCAAAACAAGCCTAGTGGCAAATTGGTATTAGTTACCGCTATCACACCAACCCCACTCGGTGAAGGGAAAACGGTTAACACAATTGGATTAAGTGAAGGACTAAATTATATTGGTAAAACAGCAATTGCTTGTATTCGTCAACCCAGCTTAGGACCTGTATTTGGTGTCAAAGGCGGAGCTGCTGGTGGCGGTCAAGCTGAAGTATTACCGATGGAAACGTTAAATTTGCATTTAACGGGTGATATTCATGCAATTACTGCGGCTCACGACTTGGCGTCGGCAGCATTGGATTCGCGCCTTTATCATGAAGCGCGTTTAGGCGATGAATTTACTGCGCAGACTGGTTTACCTCGTCTAAATATTGATGAAAACCGCATTGTTTGGAAACGAGTAATTGATCATAATGATCGCTCGCTTCGCAAGATTACTGTTGGTGTTGGCGGTGGTGTTAATGGAATCACGCGGCAAGATGGATTTGAAATTACCGCAGCATCAGAGCTTATGGCAATTTTAGCATTAGCCTCAGATTTACACGATATGCGTAAGCGCATTGGCCGCATAATTCTCGCTTATAATACTCAAGGCGAAGCGATTACCGCAGAGCAACTTGAAGTTGCTGGTGCAATGACAGTCTTACTTAAGAACGCAATTAACCCAAATTTGATGCAAACCGTTGAACATACTCCTGTGCTTATTCATGCAGGACCTTTTGCGAATATTGCCCATGGTAACTCATCGGTCATTGCTGATCGCATTGCTTTACAACTTGCTGATTATGTTGTAACCGAAGCTGGATTTGGCTCAGATATGGGCATGGAAAAATTCTTCAATATTAAATATCGCCAAGCGGGTATTAAAGCTTCGTGTGTGGTGTTAGTTGCTACCGTACGTAGCTTAAAATCAAACAGTGGTAAATATAATATCAAACCAGGACAAGCAATCCCGAAAGAAATTTCAGAATCAAATATTGAATTACTTGAAATTGGTGCAGCTAATTTAGCGTGGCACATCAACAATGCTAAAAGTTATGGGCTACAAGTGATTGTTGCCATTAACCGTTTTCCACATGATAGCGAAGAAGAGTTGGCATTTTTACAAAAATATGCAATTGAGCATGGTGCATTTGCCTGTGAAGTAAGTGAAGTTTTCACTCAAGGTGGTAAAGGCGCAGAAAAACTAGCTAAGCACGTGATTAAAGCATGTGATACACCAAACGAAATCAAACTACCTTATCCTGACAACATGCCTCTAGTAGATAAAATTCAAACTATGGTGAAAAAGTATGGTGCCAACAAAGCTAATTTATCGGCTACTGCACTTGAAAATATCAAAGAGATCGAAGCACTAAAACTGGACCAGTTGCCTCTTTGTATTGCTAAAACACCAATGTCAATTAGTGCGGATGCAAATCTAAAAAATGTACCTACCGATTTTGATGTCGATATTAGTCACTTAGCGATTTCAGCTGGAGCTGGTTTTATTCGTGTTTATGCTGGAAACGTGATGACCATGCCGGGATTAGGCATTAACCCTGCTTATCGGCAAATCGATATTGACAAAGATGGTAATATAGTAGGTTTAAGTTAATGCAAGAAATGATTATGCAAACTAAACAAGAATATAAAGCGTTTATTGATGAAGAAAACTGTATTGGTTGTGGCAAATGCATTCGTGTTTGCCCAACCGATGCCATTGTCGGCAGCAAGCAAGTATTGCACACCATTTTGCCACAATTATGTACCTCGTGCAGTAATTGTATTAATACCTGTCCAACAGACTGTATTACATTAAGCACACTAGGTACTGCATTGACTGAATCAGAAGAGTTAGTACTAACTCAGAAAAAACAACAACGTTTAAGCCATAACCAACTCGTACCGCCCACAATATTATTTCCTCGCACAATGCCAGTTAATAATATCAATACAATTGCGCCAAAGGATCGCAAACAATCCATTGCTGATGCTATTGCCAGAGTTAAAGCAAAAAAAAACCTCGCTAAATAGCGAGGTTTTCATATTACGGTAAAACTACAACAATTAGTCTTTATTACCACTTCTAAACGCACGTTTGCGATCATTTTCAGTTAAATGACGTTTACGTAGACGAATAGATAATGGCGTTACTTCGACTAATTCATCATCATCAATAAACTCTAATGCTTGTTCTAATGACATTTTAATTGGTGGTGACAATGTAGTTGCTTCATCTGTACCTGATGCTCGCATGTTGGTTAATTTTTTACCGGTTAGACAGTTAACAGTTAAATCGTTTGAGCGAGTATGAATACCAATAATTTGACCTTCATAAACTTCAGCACCATGACCTAGGAATAACTTACCACGGTCTTGCAAACCATAAAGCGCATAAGCCAAAGCTTTACCTGTACCGTTTGAAATCATTACACCGTTATTACGTTGACCTATTTCACCTGGGCGCACATCATCATAATGACTAAAGGTAGAATAAAGCAAGCCAGTACCTGATGTCATGGTCATAAATTCCGTTCTAAATCCAATAAGCCCACGGCTTGGAATAACGTAATCTAAACGTACACGACCTTTACCATCTGGTAACATGTTTGTTAGGTCACCTTTACGTAAGCCAAGCGCTTCCATCACGGATCCTTGATGTTGTTCTTCAATATCAAGTGTAACTTGTTCAAATGGCTCTTGTTTTTTACCATCAATTTCTCTAAAGATAACTTTAGGACGAGAAACCCCTAATTCATAACCTTCGCGACGCATATTTTCAATTAACACTGACAAATGTAATTCACCACGACCAGACACTCTAAATGCATCAGGATCAGGGGTTTCTTCAACTCGCAACGCAACATTATGTACCAGTTCTTTATTTAAACGCTCAAGAATTTGGCGAGAAGTCACATACTTACCTTCTTTACCAGCAAATGGTGAGCTATTAACATTAAAGAACATAGTCACTGTTGGCTCATCAACAGTTAACGCTGGCAGAGCTTCAACGCAACTATTGTCACAAATTGTATCAGAGATACCGAGCTCACCAAGACCTGTTAATGCTATAATATCACCAGCCTCGGCAACTTCAGCTTCATAGCGTTGCAGACCTAAATGACCAAGCACTTGCCCCACTTTACCAGTGCGTTTATTGCCTTCACTATCGACGATAGTCACTTGTTGATTTGGTTTAACACGACCACGTTTAATACGACCAATACCAATAACACCAACATAGTTGTTATAATCAAGTTGAGAAATTTGCATTTGGAATGGACCGTCTAAATCAACTTTTGGCGGTTCAACATGTTTAACGATCGCTTCAAATAACGGTGTCATATCTTCCGCCATATTTTCATGATCTAAACCGGCTATACCCATTAAAGCTGAAGCATAAACAATAGGGAAATCTAACTGTTCATCAGTCGCCCCCAAGTTAACAAACAGATCAAACACTTGGTCAACAACCCAATCAGGGCGTGCACCAGGACGATCGACTTTATTGATAACCACAATCGGTTTTAAACCATAAGCAAATGCTTTTTGCGTTACAAAGCGTGTTTGTGGCATCGGGCCATCCATTGCGTCAACAAGCAACAATACAGAGTCAACCATTGACATAACACGTTCAACTTCACCACCAAAATCAGCATGCCCAGGGGTGTCAACGATATTAATTCGGTAACCATTCCAATCAATAGCGGTGTTTTTCGCTAAAATGGTAATACCACGCTCTTTTTCAAGAGCATTAGAATCCATAATACGTTCGTTATCGTCACCGCGCAGATTATCTAGCGTACCCGACTGTTTTAATAATTTGTCAACCAAAGTTGTTTTACCATGGTCAACGTGAGCAATAATGGCAATATTTCTTAAATTTTCAATCACAATTAAAATTCCAATTAGGAGACATATTCTATAGGCGCGATATTGTACACCTTTTTAACCGAAATGTTGATCTATATCACAAAGTTTATTGAAAAGAGCTTGATAATTTGGTAAACCCAACAAAATATCAATTTCCATGTAAAAAATTTTAGCAAATGGCTACGTTTGAATGTAAAAATTGCTCAGCAAATTTATCTACCTTTTTCCAATCAGTATATTCAATAACTGGTTTTGTTACATCTGTATCACCTTTTCCTAACCACATAATAAAGCGGATCATATTACGATCAAACCAATTATATTGAGGATAATAAAGTGCACCAGCAAAAACTGCGGTAATAGTTGGCTTCCATGCTATTTTTGCCAGAAATTTTTTGGTATATAAATTGGTTTCTGGGGTATTTTTATTAGGTTTTCTAGCCACCATATTTACTCCAAAAAAACCAGATTTCATGGCATTCAATTGCTGATAATGTTCATCTATAAACGCTTTCATTACCTTACTATAAAACCCGTAACGAATTGAACTACCTAATAATACCGCTTGGTATTGTGTCAAATCGATTTTTGTATCGGGCAATAGTTCAATTACCTCACAATCACACTTACTATTAAGTTGCATGTTTATGCGCTGCATAATTTTAAAAGTTTGCTTTTCGTGTGTGGTATAAAGTAATAAAACTTTCATAATGGAACTCATGCATTACTTCCTTTTTTGTTAAACCCTTTGGTAAATATCAATATTACTTTTTTTATGATAAAAATTAAAAGATTGGGGGTGATTTCATTAAAAACTTTGATTATAGTATTAGGCTAATTTAACCTGAACGGAACTGATTATGGCAATTGCACCTCCAAAACTGAATGCGATTATTTTGGCGGCAGGAAAAGGCACACGGATGTATTCCAACCTACCTAAAGTTTTACATAAAATTGGCAATAAACCGATGTTACAACATGTTATTGACACAGTTCAACAACTTAATACCAATTGCATCAATATTGTTTATGGCCATGGCAAAGCACAGCTTGAAGAGGCTCTTAAAGATCAGCATGTACAACTGATTTACCAAGCAGAACAACTTGGTACAGGCCATGCTGTTCAACAAGCTATCCCTCACATTCAAGATGACGAAGATATCTTAATTTTATATGGCGATATCCCCCTTATATCGACTCAAACACTGGAAACTTTAATTGCTAGCAAACCAAAGCAAGGTATAGCATTATTGACAGTAATCCTTGATGACCCAACTGGGTACGGGCGCATTGAGCGCAGCAACGGTAAAGTTGTTGCCATTGTCGAACAAAAAGATGCCACGCTTGAGCAACAAAAAATTAATGAAATTAATACAGGTATCATGTTTGTTAACGGCAAATTATTGAAAAATTGGCTATCACGGTTAACCAACAATAATGCGCAAAAAGAATTCTACTTAACAGATATTATTGCTTTTGCACACCAAGATGGTTATGAAATATTAACCTCACACCCAGTACAACAATTTGAAGTTGAAGGTGTTAATAATCGCCAACAATTAGCCACATTAGAACGACAATATCAACACCTACAAGCGCAAAACTTGTTACTAGCTGGTGTGACGCTACTTGATCCAAACCGTTTTGACTTACGAGGAACCCTCTTGCACGGCAAAGATGTTACGATTGATTGTAATGTGATCATTGAAGGTAACGTCAAACTTGGCAATAACGTATTTATTGGTGCAGGTTGTATCTTAAAAAATTGCACAATTGATGATCATTCAAACATTAGCCCATATAGCATTATTGAAGATTCAATTATTGCTAAACAGTGTACCATTGGCCCTTTTGCCCGTTTAAGGCCTGGCTCAAAGCTTGACGAGCAAGCTCATGTTGGCAACTTTGTTGAACTAAAAAAAGCGCACCTTGGCAAATTAACTAAAGCGGGACACTTAAGTTACCTTGGCGACAGCGAAATTGGCAATAATGTCAATATTGGCGCAGGCACTATCACCTGTAATTATGATGGTGCAAATAAATTTAAAACCGTTATTGAAGATGATGTGTTTGTCGGTTCGGACACACAATTAATTGCACCAGTAAAAGTCGGTAAAGGCGCAACCATTGCAGCTGGTACAACGGTTACCAACAATGTCAATGACAATGAATTGGTAGTAAGCCGAGTTAAACAAAAACAGCTTGCAAATTGGAAACGTCCAACGAAATTAATTAATGGGGAATAAAATATGTGTGGAATTGTGGGAGCTATTGCCAAATGTGATGTTGCAGAAATATTACTAGAAGGTCTAAAACGATTAGAATATCGTGGTTATGATTCTGCAGGTCTGGCAATCATTTCACCACAAAGTGTTTTACAACGTGTTCGCCGTGTTGGTAAAGTGCAAGCATTAAAAAATGCAATAGCACAATATCCAATAAAAGGCTCTATTGGCATTGCACATACTCGGTGGGCAACCCATGGTGAACCAGTTGAACATAACGCCCATCCACATGTATCTAGCTTTATTGCTGTCGTGCATAATGGAATTATTGAAAATTTTGAACCATTGCGTGAAAAGCTGATCGCCAAAGGCTACCAATTCCGTTCAGAAACCGATACCGAGGTTATTGCCCACTTAATTCATGACATTATATCAACCGAAGATTGTTCCTTATTTGACGCCGTGCAAAAAGCTATCCCGCAACTACGAGGGGCTTATGGCACAGTCATTATGGACACGCGCAATCCAGATATATTAGTTGCAACGCGCTCTGGCAGTCCTTTAGTTATTGGTTGTGGCGTAGGCGAGAACTTTATCGCATCAGATCAATTAGCGCTATTACCCGCCACCCGCCAATTTATCTATTTAGAAGAAGGTGATATTGCTCTTATCACTCACAATTCAATAACAATCTTAGACAAAAGCCATCATGAAGTAATCCGCCCATATATAGAATCTGATGCAAAATATGATGCGGGTAATAAAGCTGGCTATAGTCATTACATGCAAAAAGAGATCTACGAACAACCCAATGCAATTAAAAATACCCTTGAGGGTCGCATGACACATGGTAAAATCGATTTATCAGAACTGGGAGCTGAAGCAAAAAGTATCTTAAGACAAGTTGAACATGTACAAATTGTTGCCTGTGGCACCGCTTATAATGCGGGTATGGTAGCACGTTACTGGTTTGAAGCCTTAGCCGGTATACCATGTGATGTCGAAATTGCCTCTGAGTTTCGTTATCGTAAACCAGCTCGTCGAAAAAATAGCCTATTTATTACTCTTTCACAATCAGGTGAAACCGCTGACACATTAGCCGCATTGCGGCTAGCAAAAAAAAATAGTTACTTAAGTACTCTTGCTATTTGTAATGTTGCGGCATCCACTCTTGTGCGTGAAGCGGATTTAGTATTATTAACCAAAGCTGGCGTTGAAATTGGCGTTGCATCAACCAAAGCCTTTACAACACAACTCACCGTATTATTATTACTTGTTGCTAAATTAGGACGTTTAAATAATATGGTAGAAAGTACTGAGCAGGCTATTGTGCATGCACTAAAAATCTTACCCAATCGCATTGAACAAGTGCTCACGTTTGAATCAAAAATAAAAAAATTAGCTGAGCAATTTATTGATAAACATCATGCATTATTTTTAGGACGTGGTGATGAATACCCAATAGCCATGGAAGCCGCATTAAAACTGAAAGAAATATCTTACATTCACGCCGAAGCTTACGCCGCTGGCGAACTCAAACACGGTCCATTAGCATTGATTGACTCTGACATGCCTGTGATAGTTATAGCGCCAACTAACAAAATGCTAGAAAAACTCAAATCCAATATCGAAGAAGTCAAAGCTCGCGGTGGTAAACTGTATGTCTTTGCTGAACAAGGCGCAGGGTTTGTTAGTGATGGCACCATGCAGATTACCAACCTACCCCATATCGAAGAATTCACCGCACCAATCTATTACACTGTGCCCACACAACTGCTAGCGTATCATGTTGCTTTGATCAAAGGTACCGATGTTGATCAGCCTCGAAATTTGGCAAAATCGGTAACAGTGGAATAATCATCATCTCCTTCTAAAATAGACAAATGTCACCTCTATGATATAAATAAAAATCATAACAGAACAAATTATGACCAGAAAATTCCATACAGCGACTCAAAAGGCTCTTGATTATACTCATCTACTGTACGTTTTTCATTAGCTGAAATCACTCACCATTTAATTATAGATAAATCAACGCTTGATAAAAGGGTTAAGTTAAGCAAATCAATTCCAACAACACAAAAACGAGAACTAACTAGTGAGTAGCAAAAAATTATCACTCTAGAAAAAGAAATAAAAAAAAGGGAAATGACAGATGAAATCTAAAAAAACACAGGAATACGCCATCAACAATCCTAATTACGCTATCGTTAACTTTATTGATGATGTATACTTAATAATAAAGCTTCTTAATTAGTTAGCTTTGAGGCAATTGAAAATAAGCGATAATTTTCGCTTATTTTCATCTTTAAATACCTTTATAGCATTCTATCGATCTTTCTATCAAACCTTTATCTGCGCTTTATTCAAAAACAGATAAGCAAGTGTGGCAACAACAAAATTACCGAATGCTGCGAATATCGTTACACCGTTAATACCAAAATGGATAAATAAAATAAATCCTGTTAAAAATGCTCCAGCGGCTGCACCAAAAGTATTAATAGCATAAAGATGTCCTGTTGTTTGACCAATATTTTTCCAAAACTGTGCAATATAAGTGATTAAAATTGGCAATGTTGCTCCCATCAAGAGCGCTGGAACAAGCACCAATAAAAAATTAACAATGGCAACAACAATTAAATTGTAACTAATAAAAATATCACCCACGAATAAAATAAGTGGATAACTAATTATTCCAAATAAACCAATTCCAAATTCACTAAAACAAAAAAGCTGTAGTGCTTTATTTGGGTATTTATCAACAATTTTGCCACCGCCAAGAGCTCCTAGACCAAGTCCTAACATAAATGCCGATACAATGATTGTAACAGAATCAACATCGGAGCCAAAAGCGGAATAAAGCACTCGTTGCCAAGCGACTTGATAAATTAAACCACTCATTCCAGAAATAAAAAATAGCGTACTTAATAGTAATAATTGTCTTTTGCTTAACATAAACAGTTCCTTATTTCTCTCTCGTTATAAAATACCCATATTTATATTCTGTTATCATGTTGTTATCAGTAATAACTTCTGTCTCTCGCCCTAAATTATAAAGTTTTTCAACTTCGTCTAAGCTTAATAGTTTTGTCTCTAATGTTTTTTTGTAAGCACCGTTTTCAAATTGTTTAGATTCTTCATTAAACAGCAGTCTACTATCTAAAACTAACTTATCAAGCCGAGCTTTAGCTACATTTTCATCAATTTTCATCATTGAGTCAGAGGCATAAATAAAGCCCATTGTGCCCCAATAAGCATGTTTAAATACCGATTGCGCTGTTTTTAATGTATCAAGTGAACGGGTACTGTTAAATGCCAAAATACCATTAGGATTTAATGAATGTTGCAGTATTTTCATCATTTCTTGCGATAATAAATTAGTTATACCTGAACGCCAATGGTAAGTTGTATTCATAATGATTAAATCATATTTTTTATCGCTATTGCGTTTAAGCCAACGTCGCCCATCATCAATATAAATATTTATCTTTGGATCATCTAATAATGGTGAAACAACAGGGTATTGTTTAATAATATCTAAATAACCTTTATTGATTTCAATAGCATCAATGGTTTCTAATGTAGGAAAACTAGACAATGCCCGAGTCCATGCACCAGCGCTCATACCAATAACCAAAGCTGTTTTAGGGTTTGGATGAGCAGCCGCTAATAAGTAAAGGCGATTTAAGTCATTGATATCATAATTTGGGTCTATATTTAACATGCCATCATACATGTTATTACCTAATACAACATTATTCAATCCCACGTTATTATCATTGATTATATGAATTACGCCGTAGCGATTTTCAATATAGGAATTGATAGACACGCCTTTTTCAAACGTATTTTTGAAAAGATAATCAGTGTGTTTATCTACTAAACAAAAGCAACCGATACCAAGTATAGCAACAGCGATAACAGAAGCGACCGATTTTTTAATTATCATCAAAATGCCTAATAAAATACAAATAATACCAATGAGAATAAACATTGATGAAATAGACACATAATCAAGAAGAACGCCGCCAATTAATAAACTACCAAGTGTTGAGCCAATAATATTAAAAAAATAAACTTTAGAAACTGATGCCCCTACTTTGCCATTAGCAATATTCGTACCTAAATGATGCACAATTGGAAATAATATTGCATTTAAAGCTGCAATGACCAATATCAGAATACAAAATATAATCAAACGAAATATAAAATCATTTGGTTGGTTTATATTTTGAATCATAAATGGAATTAATATATCAATGAAACCAGCAAAAATTAAAACTCCCCCCCCGGCTAATAATAAATTAGAACAGCTCGTACAAATAATCTTACCTCGACCGGCTCCCACAGCAATACCTGATAGAAAAAAGAATAGTACGATTGCAAAAGCATAAGGTGCACCACTTAAATTAAAGCTAACTATCCTAAACCATAGCATTTCTTGTCCTAGGCTCATAAGCCCAACTAGAAAAGAAATACACCAAGCAAAATATTTCATGTCAATTTTCTCCTCAAAATTCCTTGATATTAAAATAAAATTTAGCTAATTATTTTTTATTTAACTGTATTATTCAGAAGTTTTTATATAATTACTTCCATTCTTATCTCCAATGCCATCGAGTTTCCATGACTGAATTGCCATATTGATTACTTCTGAAGCTACAGATACTAAAATAGGCGGTTGATTATACACTATCTAATGTGAATTTTTATTAGCTAAAAATGGCTAACCATTTAGTTATACTTAAATAAACGTTTGATAAAAGGATTAAGCAAATCAATCCCAACAACACCAGTAAACTTAGTGCATGATATCAGGGATAAAGGCTATGATATATCAGAAAAAACGGTTGGTTAGGTATTACAAAAAACTAGTATTAAGGAGTAAAGTAGCACGTAAATTTAAATTTTAGACATAGCTCAATCTAGCTCATAATACACTGCCAAATAATTAAATAGGCAATTATTTTGAATAAACATAATCGGAGGTTGAGTAATGAAAATCGTTCATATGAAAACCCACAAAGGTGGATTATAATTATTTGTAATTATTTATATTGATAGGTATTTAGTCTGTAACACACTCAAAAATTCCTTACTACATAATAGCCACTTTCTCAAAAAAGAAGTCATTGCATAATGATTGAGCAAACTAATATTACAGTGCTAATTTTAAGTGATTAGTATTCCAACAGCATAGACTTAACTAAAGCATGAACAGTGCTGAAAATTGTTAGGCTGATACAGCCACTAAAAGTTTTTCCATAAATTCAAAACGCATATTATTAATGTATTGTCATCACAAAACAACGGATAGCACAAATAAAACACTATTTGAATAGATAAAAATCTATTATAATCAATATTTTCAATATTCAACTAATGATTGAATATCGTTAAACAATACGAAAAGTAGTATGACCTAAAAGCACTATCTAATATTTGGGTGAGGATTAAATACAAGAATTTATTTGCTAAATTAATTAATAATAAAAAGGAATAAGAAATAAATTATGAAAACATGTAAAATTATAAAAAACAATCAAACGCTAATTTTATTGTTAGTTTATACTATTCTTAGCGCCATTTGGGCTTATATCGTTATAACAAAATCTGGTGTCATATTTACTGAACCTGTTTTTAAAAATTATCTATATTATGTAGGCTGGATAACAACATTAGGTTTTATTTTAGTCGTACACATCGGTATTTACAGTCGCCATTATTTTATTGTTGCGCTTAGTACACTATTTCTCTTTCTATTTTTATCCGAAATAAGTTATTTCATTTGTTACGGGCACGTAATATCGGTCGGTGTACTTGATTCCATTGTCGAAAGCAATGTTAATGAAGCATTATCAATGTCTAAACAAGTTTTAATCATAATAGGTCCTGCATTGATTGCAACTATTCTTATTTTATTTATTTCCAGAAAAATAGTTACTATTAAATTGAAATCCACTATCCTGGTACTCTGTTATATAATTACATTGTCTATTATTGCAATTAAAACAATAGATACATCTTTAACTCATGATTTTCAGAGAGGTTACTATAAAAATAGTGTAATAAAATTTCGTTTTACATATCCCGCTGTTATGGGTAATTTATCTTATCTTCTAGCTAGTTTCGCCTCAACAGACATCTATTCTAGTAAAAATGAGATTGAAAAATTCAATGAAGCTATTCTTTTACCGCCCAATAAACCTGATAATGACTTAGTGGTATTTATTATGGGCGAATCTTCATTAGCTACCCGATACAGCGCTTACGGTTACCATAAACAAACAACACCTTTTATGACCAAAATTTTTAGTCAAAATGGTGCTTGTATTATTCAAAATAGCCACTCAGCAGCTGCTTTTACAAAGGATTCGTTACCGTTAACTCTTTCATTTAATGTTCCAGAAAGTGATGATAATTTATTTAATAATAAGTCAATTATTGAAATGGCTAAATTCAATCATTACAAAACCTATTGGCTAGCATCACGTTATCAGGAAATTAAAGGGTCATTTAATACTAAATTTGGTTTTATTGCACGTAAGAGTGACGTTGTCTCTTTTAGTGAAGATACGCTTGATGTTTATTTAAGTCAGCTATTAGAGAAAACACTTCAGCAAGACAATTCACCGAAAAAATTCATTTTCGTACATTTACAAGGCAGCCATCAACCTTATGAAAATTATGATGAAGTTGATAAGCAAGCTTTACCTGATGCTGAAAAATATGATCTGACCATCCATCACACGGATCGTACAGTGAAAGCATTGTACGATGTTATTAACAAATACAGCCATAATTATACCTTAATTTATACCTCGGATCATGGCGAGATTGTTAATGTAGGGCATGGAATTGGTAATCACATTGACCAATTTTTAATTCCGTTTATGTTTATATCAACAAATGATCGCTATAACTGTCAATTTATAGAGTCATTTCGAAGTCCAACTGGTTATTTAAGTGGATTGATGAATAAATATATTTTATCTAATCTTTTGGGATATGATGTTGATCAAACTATTTTGAATAAAGAAAAAAATAACGATCGTGTTTTTATGCCTAATGGCAACGTTATGCCTTTTTTAAAAATTTCTAATGATGATTGATTGTTGCTATAACTTTTTTTGAAAAATAAATAGCAATATCTACTATAAATTTTGTAGTATTGCGACTTTTTTCTCTTATTAGTTATTAGCAACCAATGCGATAATAAAGCAAAGTTCTAATCTTTACTAAGCTCTGACTTTAATGTTGGTTTGAATTGAACAAGTTCAGCCAACATTTTTTATATATAATTAATAGGGTAAGAAACGTTTGTCATATGCCATTCTTGCCTCCTCTATGCAATAAATAATCACACATCCAACCACATAATAATTATAATTTGAATAGCGCAATCTAATATCACACTGTAATAAGCCTAAAGTGGCAAGAGACCGTTTTATTAGTTAATTTCAACGAACTTTTTGTGGTATTAATGCCAATCATAAAATGATCTTAATACACAAACACTTCTTATCTTCTATCCTATTTGATGATAAAAACTAATTTATAACAACTCGAATGTTCTGAACACGCGCTATTCGCAATTAGCCATTTCATTTAATAACCGATTTTACTAATAACAGAAAAAGTGTGATTTAAATCACAAAAAATAAAAAATACCTAGGTTTAACTACGTGATATACATCACATTTATCGATTATTTTTGATGAATTAAATAACTAAATCCCTCTACAATAATCACATAATAGTTATATCAATCAAGAAGGAAAGATTTATATTATGACAACCTCAAATATCAAATTGAAAGTTCAAAACTTTGGGCGTTTCTTAAGTAATATGGTAATGCCAAATATCGGTGCGTTTATTGCTTGGGGATTTATTACTGCTATATTTATTCCAACAGGCTGGTATCCAAGCGAAACTATTGCCAAGCTAGTTAGTCCTATGATTACTTATTTATTACCACTTTTGATTGGTTATACTGGCGGTAAATTAATTCACGGAGAACGTGGCGCAGTTGTTGGTGCAATCACAACAATGGGGGTCATTGTTGGTTCAGATATTCCTATGTTTTTAGGGGCAATGATAGTTGGTCCTTTAGGTGGTTGGGTAATTAAACAATTTGATAAAGCTGTCGATGGCAAAATCAAAAGCGGCTTTGAAATGTTAGTGAATAACTTTTCTGCTGGTATTATTGGTATGCTTTTAGCATTACTTTCATTTTTTGCAATTGGCCCTTCTGTCGTTGTAGCATCAAGTAAATTAACTATTGCTGTTAATTTTTTGGTTGAACACAATTTATTACCTTTAACCTCTATCATTATTGAACCCGCTAAGATTCTTTTCTTAAATAACGCAATTAATCACGGCATATTCTCACCGTTAGGTATTCAACAAGCGGCTGAATATTCTCAATCGATTTTCTTTTTAATTGAAGCAAACCCTGGTCCTGGATTAGGGTTATTATTAGCCTATATGTTTTTTGGTAAAGGCTCAGCCAAAAGTTCGGCCAGTGGTGCAGCAATTATTCACTTTTTTGGTGGGATCCACGAGATTTACTTTCCATATGTATTAATGAATCCTCGCCTTATTATTGCAGTGATTTTAGGTGGAATGACAGGCGTATTTACTTTAACACTATTTGGTGCAGGGTTAAGCTCACCAGCATCACCAGGTTCAATCATTGCCGTTCTTGCCGTAACGCCGAAATCATCAATGCTTGGTGTCATTTTTTCTGTCATTGCGGCAACAATGGTTACGTTTATCACTTCAGCTATTTTATTAAAGACAACCAAAGAAGCAGACAAAAGCTTTGAAGATGCAAAATCCAATATCTCTGCAATGAAAAGCGAAGCAAAAGGCATGGTAAACGGCACACTTGACCTTGCGAAAGTGAAAAAAATCATTGTGGCTTGTGATGCAGGAATGGGCTCAAGTGCTATGGGTGCAGGAGTATTACGCAAAAAAGTTCAAGATGCCAATTTGGATATTTTTGTCACTAATTTAGCGATTAATAATCTTCCAAACGATGTTGATATCGTTATTACGCATAAAGACTTAACTGATCGAGCCAAACAACATGCGCCAAACGCACATCATATTTCATTAACTAACTTTTTAGATAGCCAACTATATAGCCAGCTCGTAGTTGATCTTTTAAGCTCGCAAAATTCTAGCATAGCAGAAGAAAAAGCAATACTTGTAAACAATACATCCACAGATAATACCCCGCTCTTTAAATTATCAGAAAAAAATATCTTTTTAGGGTTGACCGCTAAAAATAAAGAAGAAGCGATTCGTTTTGCAGGTCAACAGTTAGTCGATAATGGTTATGTGAAACCGGACTACATAGAAGCCATGATTGAACGTGAACAACTTACATCAACTTACCTTGGTGAATCAATTGCTGTTCCTCATGGTACGATTGAAGCAAAAGATGATGTCATTACAACAGGAATTGTATTTTGCCAATACCCTTCAGGTGTGCAATTTGGTCACGAAGAAGACGATAAAGCAAAAATCGTGATCGGTATTGCTGCTCGCAATAATGAACACCTTGATGTAATAGCAAAACTGACTAATGCATTAGATGATGAAACAATTATTGCCAAACTAGCGACAACAAATAACGTTGAAGAAGTTTTAGCAATATTAAGCTAAACAATATTGATTAAATTCCGAAAATATGGGATTTAATTTTCTCTTTTTAAATTTAAACTCAAATAAAGGTTAATTATTATGCAAGCATTACATTTTGGCGCAGGTAACATTGGACGCGGTTTTATTGGTAAATTATTGTCAGATGCTGGTGTGCATGTTACGTTTGCCGATGTCAATCAACAAATTATTGATGATATCGCTAAACGTCATGAGTATCCAGTTAATGTTGTTGGTGAGCAATCGACAACCGAAATAGTTAAAAATGTTGACGCAATTAATAGCACATCAAGTGAAGTTATCGACCATATAGCAAAAGTTGACTTACTAACAACAGCCGTAGGACCGCAAATTCTAGCACGCATTGCCGCCATCGTTGCACAAGGCATTATTGCTCGCCATAAGCAAGGTAATGCTAAACCGCTAAACATTATTGCTTGCGAAAATATGGTGAAAGGTACCCATCATTTTAAACAAGAAATTTTTAAAACATTACCCGTAGAGTTGCATGAATGGGTAAATACCCATATAGGTTTTGTGGATTCAGCGGTAGATCGCATTGTCCCACCAGCCACATCAAAAACAGGCGACATTTTAGAAGTAACGGTTGAAACATTTTCGGAATGGATCGTCGATGAAACACAGTTTATTGGCAAAATTCCACACATAAAAGGCATGGAGCCAGTAGATAATTTAATGGCATTTATTGAGCGCAAGTTATTTACTTTAAATACAGGCCATGCCATTACGGCTTATTTAGGGTTTTATCATAATATTGCAACGATTCGAGATGCTATTTTAGATGAACGCATTCGTTTAATCGTACGGGGTGCAATGGAAGAAAGCGGTCTAGTTCTTATCAAACGTTATAATTTCGATGATCAAAAACATATAGCCTATATCGAAAAAATCTTATCTCGTTTTGAAAATCCTTATTTACAAGATGATACAGCTCGTGTCGGCCGTCAACCAATAAGAAAACTGGGCGCTAATGATCGTTTAATTAAACCATTACTTGGCACTTTTGAGTATCAAGTACAAAATACTAATTTATTGATTGGTATTGCCGCTGCGCTGAACTATCGTAATGATGGCGATGAACAAGCCGTTGAACTTGCAGATCTTATTGCTAATAAAGGGGTAAAAGCCGCATTTACTGAAATTTCAGGTATTGAAAACAACAATATTATTGTTCAAAAGGTAGAAGAACTTTATACTGCAATGCAAAATCGTCAATTTGTATAAAAAAATGCCAGGAACGATATTACAAGAAGATACTATTTTAGAAAAACTCAACCAACAGGCTGATATTCACAGCTTGTTGGCTGTTGCAATTAATCTGATTAGTGATAGCGTTAACCATTTAATCCAAAAAGCCTTTCGTAAAGAACCGCACGCAATAAAATTTGTTATCCCCTCGTTAATGGGTAAAAATGGACCGTTGAATGATACCTCTGTTTGTTTAAAACTGTTATATGTGCTAGGTATTATTACACGCGAAGAGTTTGAAGATATTGAGCTACTCATGGCCATTTTAGATGAATTAGATAACGATGAAAAAAAATATACTTATCTTGATGATGAAATTTTAGGACCGATTAGCTTATTGCATGACATGGTTTTACCGCCTAATTGGGATCACAAGCAAGAGCATGAAAAAGCGGCAGGAATTGTAGATGGTTTAAAGTCATCTATGTATCAAAATCGTTATCAACAAATGATCCGCTCTGCATTAATCATCGCAATTACCGATCTCACTTTACGCATCAGTAATAAACAAAAATTAGATTACTTTCCATAACAATCGTTAATTGATATTAAGATTTTTATTTAATTTATAACATTTTTATATAAAAATTATTATGACAATGAAAACGAATTTGTATTTAATTCTACAAAAAAATCATAATCAAAATATATAAC
>NZ_LZGX01000044.1:0-2731 GCF_001690825.1 Gilliamella sp. Fer1-1 | reverse complement strand
GGCGCATAGCAATCCTGAAAGGTATCATCTAATCCCATTTCAGTACCATTGGCATCTCGACCTGTAATGGTTAAATTCCCCGTTGCGGTAATATCACCATCGCCATCTTTATCCGCCCAAAAACCATTATTATTCAGCAAATCGGTCATTGAAATAGCGTTTTGACCCGATGGAATAAGCGTTTTAATATCACTAAGTTTTATACCATCACGTGGCAATGATATCGGATTAGCTATAGATGAGGGATTGTTTTTTGGGGTTAGCACTTTACCATCAGGTAGCTCGATATTTAAAAATCTATCCGTATCCCACGATTGAGTTTGTCCACCATCAAATGTTAAATAAGGCGCTGAGCCCTGAATGATGTTTGCCGTTGTCACAGGCTCAACTTGGGGCAAATCAGCCAACAAAGGAATGCTAACCCCCATTAAACAACAAAAAGGCAAAATTAATTTAAAGATGATTAGGTTATTTGTGAGTTTTAAATACAAATTATTACACCAATATATGCTAACCTCATAAAAATGGGAAAGATACCTTGATGCCCATTGTTTAAATAACGAATTTTTGTTTTTTTTATTACATTTTTTCTTATTTTTTATTGTGATATTATCCTGTTCCATATTCTTATTATGTAATTCATCGTTAGATTAAAAGAGTTGTTTATTACCACAAATGGTTAATTATTTATCTACTTAGTGTAGCATATAACTTTATTTTTAGCACAATATTTCAACATATTGTATTGCTACAAAATATGAAAACAAATAACGAATTACTTCAAAAATGTATGTAATAATGTGTTAATAGAAAGTACAAACTGTTTTTATCGCAATATAATCTTTTTTATACAAAGCAAATGCGCCCTTTTAATAAGAAAAAATTTAATAATTAATGTTTTTTATATATTTTTTTGTTTTCCGTGGATTGTTTTCAATAGATTGGAAAGGTAAAATCCGCAAATTTCAGGCATTATTAAAGCAAATTTTGGCGTTTACGTGATGAAAGTATTTGCACGCAAAGTTTTGCCATGGCAGTTCATTGAACTTTTTACTCGCTACCGCTAATATTTCGCTTTATTGTTAGGGTTATCTATCTTTTTTATTGCATTGATTGTTTGTTGGCATTTATTAAAAGTCATTAATCTAAACAATCTAAAGCAAGCTTTTTATAATCTTTCCATTAATGTCATTTAATTTGCTTGTTTATCCGCTCTGGGTAGTTATTTAATGTTGATCTTTTATGAATGGTTAGCTACTCGTTATGCAGGGGGCAAATTGAAACCCTCAATTTTGATTCTTGGTTCAGCGATTGATAATGCGATAGGCTTGTCTGTGTTATCTGGAGGTGCAGTGCGTTGCCACCTTTATCTTAAGCAAGATTTAAACACCGTCGGTATAGCTAGAATGTCGCTTTTTGTGACATTATCGTTAGGTTGTTCATTACCCTTATTTGCAACAATTGCGGCATTCATTTATACATAACACACAATGCTAGCGTTTCATATGTCAAAAAATAGCATATGGTTGACGGCAGGGGATTGTATTTTGCCTTTACGCTTTACTGCTTTTTTGTATTACTATTAATTACCCAAAGTTAGACTAAAAATCACAAAATATTATCAAACAAAAAGGAGTTTATGCTCCTTTCTCATATTTAACCAAATGGTTAAGCAAATTATTTTCTGCTTATTCTAACTTTACCTTCAGATAATAACACACCACAAAGTGTAAATAAGGTTCCAATGGCGGCAACCCAAGTAAAAGGCTCGTTTAAAATAACAACTGCAGCAATAATAGTAAGAATTGGCACTAAGTATAAGTAAATACTAATTTTAACCGCACCCACTAATTTAACGGCATAATTCCAGGATGCAAAACAAATAGCCGAAGCACCAATGCCTAAAAATAAAATATTCAAAATATTAACTGGCTTGGTAAACCGTGATAAACCCCATTCAAAATCAAAGCTAGATAAAAAGGGAAGCATCAATATCAAACCGTAAAAAAAGAATCGCCTTGTTAATAAAATTATATTGTAACCATAGTTACTACTTTTTTTTGTTAAAATTGAATAGCAGGCCCAAAATAGGCAGGCCAACATAGCCAGCAAATCGCCAATTGGATTTAACGACAGCACAAATTTACCATTAAAGCTAATTAATCCAACACCAATAATTGCAAATAAACAACCGACATAAAAACGTTTAGGTGGCACTTCGGCTCTTAAAAAGAATATAGATAATACCGCTGTGAATATTGGTGCTAAAGTAGTAATGATCCCAACGTTAGAAGCTGTTGTGTAAGTTAAGGCTATATTTTCACATAAAAAATAACAAGTTACGCCACATAATCCAGCTAATAAAAACACTATTTCTTGCCGAATCCCCTGCCAAGAAAAAAAATGTGGTGATAGTATCCAAAGGGATAAATAACCAAGCCCGAATCGAAAAAACAGTATTTCCACAGGTTTGAAATCAAGTAATAAAACTTTAGTCGCAATAAATGTTGTTCCCCAAAGAAACACGGTCATTAATGCAATTAAGTGCCCTGATGCTTTGTTTGAAAATAACATAATAATCCTCTTTGTTCACATTAATAAATATTGTTATCAAAGTAAAGTATATCGTATTGCACGGTATTTATTACTAAAATTAGTAGCCAATATTAAATTAAAAAAGATTAAGAAAGGATTTGATTAAAAAATATAACTCTATTTTTATTTTAAAATA
>NZ_LZGX01000043.1:0-2610 GCF_001690825.1 Gilliamella sp. Fer1-1 | reverse complement strand
TGTATACATATTACTTTAATATATACTTAAGTAAAAGGAGAAAACGTTGAAAGAATATAAAGTACCAGTATCAGCTAGAATTCCCGATTGGATGAAATCTATTCTTGAGAATTCGGCTCGTGTAAATGATAGAAATATTAGTTTAGAGATCGTTAATAGGATTAAACAAACATTAACAGAAGAGGAAAAGAAAATTGCAGGAATCTAAAAAACTAAAGGCTTTAACTGCACCACCAGCTAAAGCCCAAATCAAGTTAACCACAAACGCTAATTAAGGGAAAACTCATGAATAATAGTAATATAAACAACTCTAATTGTCCAGTAATAGCTGGAATCTCTATCACAACTGATAAAGAAGGTCGATATAATCTTAATGCTTTGCACAAGGCGAGCGGAGGTAAAGATGCTAAAAGACCTAAAGCGTGGTTAGCAACAAAATCCACTCAAGAACTTATTGAAGAGCTAAGGCAGAATTCTGCCTTCGGTCAAGAAATAATCACCGTCACAAAAGGCGGCATCAATCAAGGTACTTTTGCTCACGAACTTTTAGCAGTATCTTACGCAGGTTGGATTAGTCCAAAATTTCAGTTAATGGTAAATCAAGTATTTTTAGACTATAAAAAAGGTGAATTAAAAAACATCCAAAAACCTTTTAAATCTTACTTGCCAGAGTATCGACAAGCCAAAGCAATAGAATTATCAGTCAGAGCATTAGATAAGATGTTTAGCAATCTGCCACATTTAAGCGAACAGTCTAAGCAAGCTATCTATGCCGATACAATTAATCCAATTGCGGGTAAAAATGTTATTCCACTTCCTAAACTTGAAAACAAAACATTTTCAGCTAGTGATGTAGGTGATTTACTCGGTGTATCTTCGAACAAAATTGGTCGTATAGCTAATAAGCTCAATTTAAAAACAGAAGACTACGGAATTTTCGTACTCGATAAGTCACGTTCTTCTGATAAACAAGTTGAAACTTTTAGATATAACGAAAAAGCAATAGATGTAATCAAAAATCATCTTATTAATAAAGAAATCGCTTAACCAATTAACAACAAATTATAAGCCCTCTAAAAAGGGGGCGATTACGAGGATATAGCATGTCAAACTTATCAATTTTTAATTTTCACCAAACACAAGTTCGCATTCAATTATTGAATAATGAACCTTTATTTTGTCTTACCGATGTTACTAACATTTTAAATGTTAAAAACGCCAATGCTAGTCGTTTCAATATGTCAGAGGCTGGTATACATAAAATGTATATCAGGTCAGGAGGGCAAAATAGAGAGGTAACGTTCATAAATGAGCCAAATTTATATCGTGTAATTTTCAGAAGTAATAAAAAAGAAGCCATAGACTTCCAAAACTGGGTATTTGAGGAAGTTTTACCGACAATCCGCAAAACAGGTAGTTACTCATTAACAATTAACGCCGAACAACAACAGCAAATCCAACAAGCGGTAAACGAGCGAGTTTATCGAACGGGTGAACGACATCAAGCTATTTATTCAAAGTTACATCAGCAATTCAAGATCCCCCGTTACCAAGATTTGCCAACTAGCAAGTTCGACGAAGCTATTAAGTGGCTGGGTGGTGTGCATAGCAAAAACGGTTTATCTGATGAGGATTGGTATAAATTAGCTAGATTATTATTTGTTGCTAATTATATGAGAGAAAAAATACAGTTAATCGAACCAGCGTTAAGAATAATTGATTCATCTTATAGAGGTGCTTTTTATTCTATGGGTGTTGAATTTAAAAGAGACATTGAATCAGCGCGATTGATTATCAAAAGGGAAACAATGCATATTATTACAAATCATTTTACTGCAAACTGGAATAGAGTATTGCCTATTATCAGATTAAAAATTTCTAAAAATTAACTATTATCAAAATAGCCACCTTCGGGTGGTTTTTTATTAATAGAAATAATGACCCTAACTTTAAGTTATAGTCATTCACTTAACCACCGCATAGGTGGTTTTTATTAAAAATCTAACTGTTCAGGCTTGATTTGTAGCGCTTCGGCAATTTTAATCCGCGTTGCTTTTCTTAGTTTTTGGCTTTTTTCATATTGAGAATAAGCCGATTGACTAATACCTATTTTATTTGCAACTTCAACTTGGGATAATTTCAAATACTCACGCCATGCTTGAACTGGAGAATAATTATTATCAAAAACCATGTTAACAACTTCGCTTGGTACACCTGCTTCAACATCGATTGCTTTTGCGTTTGATAGCTCTAAGTATTGATTGTAGGGCATAACCACAAATTGTGGCTGTCCGTGTTCATTATTAATAAACTGTATATTAGTAAGTGCGTTCATTGCGTTTTTTCACCTCTTCAATAGAAACAATATGAATAGCACCATCAAAATTAAAAAACACTCGATAGTTACCCACTCGTAATCTGTACTGATATTTATGATTAGTTAAAGACTTTACATTAATACAATTCGGCATGTTAGCCAGTTCATCAATTTTATTACGGATTAAAGCATTGCCTTGAATTTTACGTAACTGCTTTAAGGCTTTAATTTGATAAATAATTTTATTCATTTTGTTGTTCTAACTAATCTTGATACAAGTATTATATAAGATA
>NZ_LZGX01000042.1:0-50361 GCF_001690825.1 Gilliamella sp. Fer1-1 | reverse complement strand
GTTGTTTTGGGTAAAATAAAAAGCACCTCATCCAGTGATATTATCGGAGTTCTTAGGCAAGCGGTGATGCTAACATCAAGCCTATCGTCCCTTGATTTTTATGCTAACGATCAAGAGAATGACCAATATTCATCAGATAACACTTGGTCAAAATTATTAAAAGATATAACTATAAATAATCATCCAAGCTTCGATCGTTATTTTGATAGAGAATTTAAGGTTGTATCAGAAGCTAGAGCTGCTAAGATATTTTTCCTGAGTGATCGCTCGGCAATTAATACCGAAAGATTAAGACCAAATAACATAGGGACAGATTTAGATAAAAACAAAGCAAGATTGTTAGATTTATTTGCTATCAAGGATCATGATAATTTCTTTACACGAAGTACACATGAGCTTATTGTCTATAGACCGACTGAAGATGATATCACATTTAGCAAGCGACAAATGAAGCGATTAAATGATGCTTTATTAACGCTAGAAGAAGTTGGAGATAGGCACTCAATCATAGTTACCCCTGTAAACACTCCGCAGCAAGCATTAAAAAGAATTGAGCGGGCTGAACTCAATCTTATAGCTTAAATCCCTCACCCGCTCCATGCGTTTTTTCACGCCTAAAATTCCTTACCTACAACTTCAAAACACTTTATCGCTCAAAAAACAAGCAATCAAACAACAATTAATTGCACAGAAACAACAATTTAACAACTCCCTTCAAAACAATAACAACTTTAGATGTTGATATCAATAACAACTTATGTTGTAATTGTCACATCAAAACAAATCACCTTAACAAAACAATTAAGCAATAGAGCGGTTTTGATAGATAGTCGAACGGCACGGCGTTAAACCTGCCTCGGGTGCTTGGCGGGTTCATGAAGAACGGCAATAAGGCACAACAAATAATTTGATAACAAAGGAGTAAAACATGGCTAAAAAAGAAATTGAATTAACGCTAATTGTCGAAATTGACGATAACGGAGATTTATTCGCAAAAACACGGGTAAATTTTGATTCAAAAAGTTTGAAAACGATAACAGAGAAAGCTTTCATTATATATCTCAAGGAAATAGTGTCACAACACGCACAGCCGATCGTCGCATCAGCTCTTGCGCTTGCTGAATTGAGAGATAAATTATCTTTATACGAAAATGATTTAGACGATTAAATCAGTGCTCAAATCAAAGCACTCATTCATAGAGTGTGCTTGAGTTTGAAATATAAGAATGCGAGGTAACCTATGCAATTACATAGATCTGTAGAGAACGCTTACGAAAATGCCTATTGTAAAATGATGAACAATACCGAAATGCAAGACGCTAAAGATGAATGGATTGAAACCAGAGCTGAAGAATTAATCAAGAATTTTGACAATGATAATGATTGGCAAATTATAGAATTACTAAAAATAAAACTAGAAAGCAAAAGCATTGACGCAGACCTTTACAACCAATTTATAACTGATATTTGCTACTCACAAGCCACACTTGAGTATAACCAAACATTCTGACAGCTGGAAAAACAGCACATTCTACATCCGTTTGCCTTTTTTGAGGGCTTTTAGGGAGCTGATTATGACAAATAAAGATTTTGTAAATTCAAAACAAACCGATAAGTTCAACAAAGATTACAAACTAAACAAAAGCGAGCAAATATACGCCTTTTTTTGTACCTTGATTTTATCATTTGGCGGGCTATTTATGCTGTTTCACTGGATGTTACATATTGCAACTGATTAAAAGATAGAAAATGGCAGAGAAAACATATTTTAAAAAGGCATTCAAATCACCTTATAAATGGTAATGTTTGAATATTTTTCGCAGTTATGATACGTAGTAACCTTTATTTAATCTGACATTTAGTGTAGCCTATCCACTACTACAATTTACTAGGGTTTATAATCTTCATACTCCCAAGCAAAATGCCTTAAAAGTTTTTGCCGCTTATTTCCTGAAGAGCTAATTTTCCGACCTATTCATAGCGTTTTTTGAATAGCTGTTGCGACTATACCCCAAGGTTTTACGATCTTGATGAAATTTAGCTAACTATTTATATATTTTCACCTATTTTTAATTCACCTATATGTGTTGCTATAGGTAAATTTTTATTTTCTTCTCTTTTTTTGCGCCTTTCTTCCCTATTTCACTTCTTTGCTGTGTAGTTAAAGCTTTAGCCCTTGTCAAACTACCATTACGTTTATTATTCATATTAATAACTCATTAAATGCAAATTAAAGTTATTATTATATTGCATTATATATGTAAAAATTAACCATTATGACTTAAAGCAAACTTTAACTTGAAATTTAATATTAGCTTGATCAGTCAATTTTATATAATAAAAAAACCCTCTAAGAGGGTTTGATGAGTGTGTTTGTCAACAAATATGAGCACTAATGAAACATTAGTTGCCTAAACAATTTTCGACTTTTTGCTTTTCGATATTCAAGGTATTTAATATAATAGACGGGTTGGCTCCATTCCAGTTACCGACAGGGTTAAACCCATTATTAGGTACTGAGCCTGTCGTGGACTGAGCCTGAGTAATATTATTGAAAAAATATTGAGTATTATTTTTGTCTTTATCTTGTTTTATCGATAAAGTGTAACGAACATAGTTTATTATTGGGATAAAAGATTGTGGATTGTTATACTGCGTTAAGCCGTCAACAACAATAATATCATCATCAAAATATTGTCTTGCTCCGCTACTAGATGATACCGTTACAGAGGGTATACTGTAATAACGGCCGCTAGCACCAACAAAGTCATTAGAATTATCAGACAAAACAACATTTCTATCCCTTATGTTTTGTAACACACAAACCTTAATGTCTTTCATACTTTTATCTATGTGACTAGTTAAAGTATATGTATCGATCAGTTTATATTCATTACTATAATCTTTATATGTCACACCACTAAATGAACTTAAGTTACTATCTACTTGAGCACATCCAGCCACCAAAAAAGCCACCATACTGGCAATCATTAACTTTTTCATACCATTCTCCTTAAATAATTATTTTGGTAATGGTATGAAATTTTGCCCATTAAATCAACGATGATTTAGCAAATCCTCCTTTTTAAAACGTCTGGTGGTGAACGGATGTATAATGGTCAAGTATTTAAACACCCATTTAGGTTGTTCTGCAATAGTCAGTGGTAAACCGGCGTTAAAACTATGTGGTCGTCTTTGGTTATAATAACCGAATAAGTAACAGAACATGTCTGACTTGGTTTCAACTAAACGACGATAACCGGCCTTGGGGATCTATTCACTTTTCAAACTACGGAACAAGCGTTCAGTAGGCGCATTGTCCCAACAATTACCACGATGGCTAACCCTTTGTATTATTCCATAACGACTAAGGTGATGCCTGAATGCAACTAATAAATACTGGCAACCTTGGTCAGAATGGAACACTAAAGCTTTTGGTTTACCTCGTAAAGACCAAGCCATGTCTAATGTACTAATCTAATCACTAAGTGACTATCTGCTTTATCTGATACGCTATAACTCACTACCCGCCGAGCGTGCAAATCGGCTACTATCGCCAAATAAACCCATCTTCCTCCCGCCCAAATATAAGTGATATCGCCTGTCCATACCTGATGTGGGCTAATCGGGTTAAAGTTCCGTGATAGCTTATTGAGTAGTTCAAATTGCTCCTCGGTTGCACGATTAAAATGCCTTGCTTTGGGTTGCTTACTGTATAATTTTGCCTCTTTCATTAATTTTCTCACCTTATAACGACCCATCTTGATACCTTACTGGTTCAGTTTTGTGATTATCGTTCGACTGCCTGCTGAGCCTCTACTTTGTTTGAAGAGGATTTCACCTGTTGCCGGCGTTATTGCCTGATTTTGTTTTCCGGAAGCAAACGAGGGTTATAAAATGCTGCTTGAGATACTGCAAATAATGCGCAAAATCTATTTATTGGGTATTGCTCGCTTAACTGATAGCTTAACGCATATTTTTGTCTTCGTTCGACATTAAAAGAACGGTAGCCTTTTTAGTATTTCTTCCTCCAATTTAAGTCGTTTTATCTTTTTCTCTATGGTTTGAATTATTTGTTGCTCTCAGGTTAGCGCTTTTGATTTGGGCGTATAGCCATCAAGCACTAACTTTAACTAAGCAACCCAACGGCCCATTGCTGTTTACTTATCCCCATTGTGCTGTAGGCTTCCTGTACCAATTACCCGTGTCGCTGCACCTCGTTTAAATTTTACTGTAAATTTTTGTCGATTTATTGTCATTATTCACCTCATTTTGATAATTCTTGCGCTTTCTGACTTGTTACGACTGGTTGGCATCGATGGCATGCCACTGGAACTAATGCCAGCACTGCTGCTACTGACTTTGTAGTCCGCTTTGTTTTCGATATCACTAAAGCTTATTGTACCCGTATCAAGGCGGTTTTTACTGGTATCTTTCGCTTCCGAGGAGATGACTGCCCCTTTTAGGTCGGTGTTGTTGTAAAAGAGTTCGTGTTATTCTTTGCCATCATTCTTAAAATAAAAAATTAAATAAAATCAATACCTTTTCTGACCGATTTTTGTGAGTAAAACGGTGGGTTATTTTGTATTTTGAATAGGAAAAAACAAGTGCACTATGTGTAAAAATCAATTTAAAACTATTATTCTTCAGTTATTATTAGAGGACTTGGTGACAATGTTAACTGCCACCAAATAAAAGCTTTATAAGCTATGTCAGGTTAAGTTTGAGCTACTACAATTAAGTAAAGACTTTTTCGATTTCTTGTTTTAATAAATCCACAACTTACCTCTTAAAAGAATTGGAACCACTACGTATAAACTGATTATTTATATCTATCTGGAATAAAATCTTTATGCTCTATACTTTTTATAAGTACTAATAAATCATCTCTTCTCCACGATAATTCTTCTTTATCCATTTGCATATAATTATATATTTGTTCGTTAGAACAATTTTCCAAAATAAAATTGATACAATCTAAATAAATCGTTATTTCATCTTCTGAAAGTCTTAAATCAAATAACGTTACTGCATTAGCTACATATTCTTGTTTTAATAAATCCATAACTTACCTCTTAAAATAATTGGAGCTGCTACGTATAAACTGATTATTTATATCTATCTGGAATAAAATCTTTATGCTCTATACTTTTTATAAGCGCTAATAAATCATCTCTTACCCACGATAATTCTTCTTTATCCATGAATTCTGTATGTTGGTTTATTTGCTCATTGGTACAGTATTCCAACATAAAATTAACACAATCTAAATATATAGTAATTTCACTTTCGGAAAGTCTTAGATCAAATAACGTTACTGCATTAGCTACATATTCTTGTTTTAATAAATCCATAATTCACCCCTTAAAATAATTGGAAAACTTACCCCTGAACTCTTGCAGTTTTTCACTACTTGGTCGTCCCCAACGACCATCTTTAATTCGTTTTGTCGTATTGTTTCTAGGATTTTTATAAGAAGTAACAACTTCACCATCCGGTTCAATAATATGAACTCTACCATTAGGGCCTAAGACAACCCATCGACCATCATCCTGAACAAGAATATCAGATGGCCTTGAGTTTTCAATATCGTTAATCACTTGACCTACTTTTATTTCTAATTTCCGCATGCTCTCCTCGAGTTATTTCTGCGTTTATAGCATAATCTCGCCAATCTTTATCTGGGATCTGATTTCCACCAGTATCATGGCGAATATCAATATCATCTAAACCATCATCATGCCCAGTGTGATTTGGGCCTAATTTATCTGGATCTATAGGCGCGTACCCTGGGAAGGAGGAGTCAGCTCTGGAATTGGATACCCTTCTAATTTGGGTTGATCATTAGGATCTATGGCTATTGTGTTTTTATAATCATTATAATAACGCTCATAAGTTTTTCGTACTGCGTCTTCAAGGAATTCATTTCCCATTGGATCGACTAATGCTAGATCAATTAGTCGCCGCTGTTCCAAAGTTAGGCTTTCTAAAAACGCTTGTGATTCTGCTGCTGTAAGACCTTTAGCCATTAATAGATCTACGGCATTAACACTAACTTGAGAGCCAATTTCACTTGGGCGTACTAGATACCACGTAGCTTTAGCTAAATTATTATTCTCAACCGCATTTTTCCCCGCAGCAATCCCCGTATTCACATCTTGGATATCTCCACCAGATGCTGCGATGGCAAGGCCTGTAGCTAGTTAGGATAGTGCGCTGAGGTTGAATTTTTCTTTTTCGGCGAGGCTGTTGTTTTTTGTGATTTTAAGCTTTCAAAAACACCGCTCCTCACTTTTTTGGAATTTTGGGAATGTGTTTAATTGGTAATGACATTGCCTTTAAAGCGGAAGTTAGAGGATAGTTAAAACTTCGTTTTGTAAAAATAATTCAGGAGTCTATACCGTTTTGTTTGGTTTGTTTTGGTTGGATTTGATTTTGTGCCATGAAGAATTATAAAAATTTGGTGACAGGATTAACTGCCACCTCTAACTGGAAAAAACACAAAATATAGGGTGGGGTCTAAAAATCAGACCATTCCGAGTATTCAATATCTTCAGGCGTTAACTCTTCAAAGCCATCTTCTGTTAACATTGCATTAAAATTTTTCAAAGTATTTTTTAAAGCCTCTTCAACCGTATCACCACTTCCTAAACCATTCTCTGGATATCTATCAAATTTACGCTTTATAGCCAAATCAGTCATACCTGTGTATCGCCTTGAGGAACTTTCATAAATTTTAATTTTCATTTTTGCGTACGGTAAAATGGGCATCCAAATAACAAATTCAGCAACACTTTTTTCAATTTTTACTACATTATCAATAATTAAATCATGCCACATATTTAATTTCCTTTATTGTTTACCAAATGAGATAATTTTATCACCTAGTTTATCAATATATCGCCCATTTTTGTAATACCTAATAACACCCGGAGTCGGTGAATTAATTTTTACTTTTTTAGCACCTTTTAGATTCTGGGAAAACACTCTAGCTTTATGTAAATATTCATCAGGGGTTAAAGCACCAACTTCTTTACCATGCTTATCAAAATGATATTTTAATGATTTTTCTGGAGAATCAAATGTGCCTTTATCCCAAGAATTATTAATATCTTTACGATTTTGTTGGTTACCACTAGACGACTTTGACTTATTATCTACTTTGGATTTATCATCGTCATCATCAGGCGGTAATCCTGGGGCTCCTCCAGCGACAACACTTCCAGAGCCAGCAATATTATTACTGTCTGAAGAGCCATCAACGCCGTTGTTTTGTGAAGTACTTGAATTACTTTCTTGCCCATGAATTAGCGGTATTCTGTCTGCAAAATCAGCGATAAGAAAATCATTTTTATTTTTATTTAGAAAATCTATTTGTTCTTCAGTCAAACTAGCTATAGCAAATGAATCACCACTTCTAATCGCATTAATAGCATTAGTTTTATCATTCTCACTAAGGCTATTAACCACAGATATACCTAATAATGCAGCTAAACCTGTTCCAGCAACATAGTTTGCGCAAACCGAAATTCTTACGCAAATCATCCCTCCAGCTCTAACTACAACTGCTGCGAAGTTATTCTCAACCGCATTCTTACTCGCAGCTATCGAAGCACCGACATCACCCACATCCCCTCCCATACTGGCCGCTGCAAGGCCTGTTGCTAGTTGCGATAATGCGCTGATGTTTTGTTTTTCTGCTTCGGTGAGGTCTTTGATGTCTTTGCCATCATAAAGCTGTTTGATGATAACTTCTGCGGCAAGTTCGCCACTTACTGCGCCTGCACCACCCGCTAAGCCTGAGTTGCCTTGTGGTTCGGCTATCTTGTTTTTTAACTTAGGCGTTTAGTTTTGTAAAAATAATTCAGGAATCTATACCATTTTGATTTGATATTGGTTATTTTTGGGCTTGTTTTAGATTGTTTCTTGCCTTTTTATGAGATGTTGGTTTCAGCTCAGCGATATCTTGACAAAGCTGAAAACCAATAAATCAAAAAAAATATTCGCTATTTAGGAATTTTTCCTGTCCACCAAATCGGCTTTTCATCTGCTCCTAAGTTATCAAAAACAGATAAAGGTATATATCCATAATCAACAACATAAGGCACTTGAGCCATGCATACCATTACTGGCTCATACTTATAATCGGGTTCTGATTTAAACCATTCATGATTCATCTTGGCGGATTCAACACACTGATGAAATGCATAAAAGTAATCATCAAAAATATCATATAAAGTTGATTTTGTTCTGTCCAAATCACTTTTGGCTTTACCTGATAAAATAGGACCCCAATCAATGGCATCTCTATCTAACTGTTTAAACTCTTCCTCGACCAATTTCATTAAAGATTCAGCCGTATCTAACTCTTCTAATTTTAAATATCGACGATATAAACGGTCTGTTAAAATAGACCAATCTTCTTTAGGATATTTCGGCAGCAGATAATATGAAATACAATCAAAAAATAATTTCATATCACTGTCTGTACCTAGAGCAAATATGGAACTTCCCCCACAAAAACCAGTATCTTCTGACATTATTCATTTACTCCTTATTTTTTTTTAAACGTAATTTGTTCTCGCTTAATGATCGCGTTAGATTTTCGAACGATTCCTTGTCTAATTTTGAACTCTAACGCTGGCGTTAAATCTGCCCTCTAACATCTATCACAACATCTTGTCGCATACCATTTGGTAAATGTCTTTGTCGTTCAATGGCTTGTTTAGAAATAGTATTAATCAGATTATCAGAATATTTTTCTATATTATAATTTTTCACTTCTATTGAGCAAGTTGTGCCATTACAAAAATCGGTTTTAGCGTGTGGTTCGCATTCTCGGTATCTTGGCTTAATGCGTTGATATCCTGTTGTTGTTTGTCCTGATTGCGGATGATGAGTTGACCTTGCTCTATCGCTAAATGGGTAATGCTTGAGTCTTTTTCACTGTTATGGTACGCCATTTGAGCGCTCGCGCCACCTGTGCCTCCACTGACCAAGATATGGCTGACGTTAAATTCGGCTTTGTTTTTGATATCACTAAAGCTGATTGTGCCTATATCAAGGTGGTTTTTGTTCGGGTCTTCGGCTTCTGATGCTATCACGCCACTACCGGCGCAACAAACAATCAAAAAACTTAAATAAAATCAATGCGTTTTCTGACTGATTTTTAGTCGGTTATGCCGAATAATTGGCAATAATCTATTCCTGCTTGTAGTAAGATGATTTGTAATTATATACATCGTATTTCTTTTAACAATCAATCGCGCTGGTTCAATTAACTGTATTTTTTCTCTCATATAATTAGCAACAAAATAATAGTCGAGTTAATTTATACCAATCTTCATCAGATAAACCACTTGATGTCTTTCACCTGATCGATAAATCCTTTCATTTACCGTTTGCTGGATTTACTGTTGTTCTGGTGGAATAGTATTAGGAAATCGCTGTACTACTTTCGGGTTTTACTCGACTGGTTTCACTGCCAAATAGCCAACTGTTGATCATTGAAATGGGTAAGCATAAAGACTATTACATAATAAGCGACATTAATAAAAATAACAGTATAAGCGTTTTAGCCTAACTTAAGCAGTGAGATTTCCTTTAGATTTTAAAGTATAGCGTAATTTATTGATTTTTTTAATAATTAAATGGCGTCCCCTACAGGATTCGAACCTGTGACCTACGGCTTAGAAGGCCGTTGCTCTATCCAGCTGAGCTAAGGAGACTTAGATAGGATTTGTTGATTAGACGATGTGTATTATATAAAGCTATTTCTATCCGTCAATGATTTTTAATTGTTTATTATATTAGATTAACAAAATATCACCAATTGAGTTTTTATTATTTTGATCATGGTAACGAATATCATTACTTAGGATTAATTTTTTATATTCCAAAACATATCGTATCTTTAAAAATTATTTATCCTATTATTCATTAATAACCTTTTGTTTTAATTATCTAATTTATATAAATATTGTTCTCATTTCGCGGGGTTATTTGGCATAATGTTTCACATTGGTTCTTTTTCATTACTTCGATAATATGTGATAACTGTGATTTAAATTGATGTTGTTTGGTCATCAAATTTTCGGCATTTTCGATAATTTTGGTCTTTTCTGATTCAGGTATATATTTTGCATAATTTTCAGCAAATTTTGCTAGCATCGTGACGATTTTCAGTTTAGATTGGTCGGTTAAACAATCTGGTAAGTTCATCCACATTAATCAGCCTGCATAATATTTTAGCATTTCAGATTGCATGGCGTTAACGCTAAGTAGTGTTAGCGCCCTTTTTTCCGAATCTGGCAATTCTTCATAAAATTGATTAACATATGGCGATATTGCAGCAAAATATTCTATATTAAAATTACTTAATAAAATAACTTCGGGTTGGAATCGTTTTAGATTATTAGTGAAATCTTGCTCCGTTATCGTGTTTAATTCATTGAGTGAAAAAGTTAAATAGGTTTCAACTAACCAATTAATATAATTGGTGATATTCAGTTGTTCTTCTAGCTTATCTTTTGACAAATCCGCAATAAGTTTAGGATCAGTAAATTGACTGAGTATTTCTTTCCCTGTTACTGTATCAAGCCTTGGTAAGTTTTTTTCGGCTTGAAATTTTTTAAGCAAGATAAAAAATCGCAGGTTATAAGTTTTAGACTTTAACTCTGTCGCATTGGCAAAGCAGCAGGTAAAAATTAAAATAGCTGTAATGATAAACTTTATCGTTTATTGTTCCTTAGATAACAAGGATTTTTAATTATTTAGTTATTTAATTTTAATTATTGACCGTTGATTATTTCGCTTTGGCTATTTGCGCCTTTAACATCGCTAACCGACTTTGGCCTTGTTGCATTTTTTTTTCGGGTGATAATGCATTACGCTGATCTTGCCAGGCTAAGTCGTCTTGTGGTAGCTCTAATAAAAATCGGCTCGGTTCAACTTGCAGTGTTTCGCCAAATTGTTTTCGTTGCCGACTAAATGAGAAGGTGAGTTCACGTTGTGCTCGAGTAATACCGACATAGGCTAAACGGCGTTCTTCTTCGATATTATCTTCATCAATACTGGTTTGGTGGGGTAATAAGCCTTCAGACATGCCGATCAAATAAACATATGGAAATTCCAATCCTTTAGAGGCATGCAATGTCATGAGTTGAACCTGATCGAGCTCTTCTTCAGTCTCGTTACGTTCTAACATATCACGCAGGGTAAATCTGGCAACTGCTTGCTCAAGCGTCATTGCTTCATCAATATCATCACCTTGTAACATATCATTTAACCAACTAATCAACTGTTCAACATTGCGCATGCGCATTTGCCCTGCTGCTGGTGATGCGGATGTCTCGTAAATCCAACTTTCATAATGAATGCCATGCAGTAGTTCATAAATAGCATTCATGGGTTCTGTATGTGTTTTTTGAATAAGTGTATCGAACCAGTGAATGAAAACTTGTAATGATTCCATGCGTTTGCCAGATAAAAACTCGGTCAAGCCCATATCATGGCTTGCTTGGTATAAACTCACTCCTCGCTGATTAGCCCATTCGCCCAGTTTTTGAATGGTTGCAGGACCTATTTCTCGTTTGGGTGTGTTAATGATGCGAATAAAGGCATTATCATCATCAGGATTAGTTAATAAACGCAAATAGGCCATCAAGTCCTTAATTTCAATTCGCGAAAAAAACGATGTACCACCAGAGATTCGATATGGTACTCGGTATTGCATTAACATTTTTTCAATCAGTCTTGCCTGATGATTGCCACGATATAATATGGCATATTGACCATATTGGCTGTTATTAGCAAAACGATGACCAATAAGGTCATTAATCACTTTTTCGGCTTCGTGCTCTTCACTATCGGCAGAAATAACTTTTAATACGTCACCATAACCCAGTTCGGAAAACAGTTTTTTTTCAAAAATATGTGGGTTATTTTCGATTAAAATATTTGCTACTTTTAAAATTCGACCTGATGATCGGTAATTTTGTTCTAGTTTAATCACTTCTAAATGGGGGAAGTCTTGTTTGAGTAATACTAAATTTTTGGGTCTTGCGCCACGCCAAGAATAGATAGATTGATCGTCATCACCCACAACGGTAAATTTAGCTCGGTTACCAACTAGCAATTTGATAAATTCATATTGGCTTGTATTGGTATCTTGATATTCATCAACCAATAAATAACGCACTTTATTTTGCCACTTTTCCCGCACTTGTTCGTTATTTTTTAATAGCAGTGTGGGCATTAAAATCAGATCATCAAAGTCTAAAATACTGCATGCTTTTAGCTGTTTTTCATAAAGCTGGTAACAATGGGCAAATAGTTTTTCTTTGTTGGTTTGCGCTCGGGCCATAGCAAGAGTTGAGTCAACAATATCATTTTTCCAATTTGAGATTGTTGCACGTAACTGATTTATCAGATCCTTATCACCCTCTAACCATTGATGAGTCAGCTCTTTAAGTAGCGCTATTTGATCATGATCATCAAATAATGAAAAGTTAGATTTTATACCTAAATGCTTGTACTCTCGGCGAATAATATCTAATCCTAGAGTATGAAATGTGGAAATTTTCAGCCCTCTGGCCTCTTGTTTACTAAGCGATTGGGCAATACGTTCTTTCATTTCACGTGCTGCTTTATTAGTAAAAGTTACAGCGACAATATGACGGGGTAAATATTCTTTCACCCGAATTAAATAGGCAATTTTATTGATGATAACCCGCGTCTTTCCTGATCCTGCCCCCGCTAAAACAAGGCAAGGACCTGAAACATATTCGACCGCTTTTTGTTGACTTGAATTTAAACGCACTAGATAAAAACCATTAGAAAAATTGTGGGCTAGTATATAACGATACACTAACTGCGTGCAATTGTTGTCATTATAAGCGAATATAATGACAATTTTAGGAAAACAATTCTATAAAAACTATTCGATAAAAACTATTCTATAAACATTAAAGCTTGTTCTACCACATCGACTCCAGCTCCTTTTTTGTGCGCATTTTCGCTAAGATAACGTCGCCATTGTCTTGCACCTTTACACCCATTAAAGAGGCCTAAAGTGTGACGCATAATGTGGTTAAGCTGAGCACCTTGTGCTAACTGCTGTTCAATGTAAGGATAAAGAGCACGAATAGCCGATATCGGGTCGATGACAGAGGGCTTTTCACCAAAAATTTTCGAATCGATTTCAGTCAATAACCAAGGGTTTTGATATGCTTCTCGCCCTACCATTACGCCATCAACATATTGTAAGTGGTGTTTTATTTCATCCATTGTTTTTATACCACCGTTGATAGCTATGGTTAAATGAGGATAATCTTGTTTGAGCTTATAAACACGGTCGTAGTCAAGCGGTGGCACTTCACGATTCTCTTTAGGACTTAATCCCGATAACCAAGCTTTACGCGCATGTACAATGAATGTATTAGTATAAGGCATCACCTTTTCAATAAACTGGCACAAAAAAGCATAGCTATCAAAATCATCAATGCCAATTCGGGTTTTTACTGTGACTGGAATATCAACCTGATCTTGCATTTGTGCAACACAGTCTGCGACTAAATCAGCTTTTCCCATTAAACAAGCACCAAACATGCCATTTTGTACACGATCGGATGGACAACCCACATTTAAATTGATTTCGTCATAACCACGCTCTTGTGCTAATTTTGCACATTGCGCTAACGCTTTTGGATCACTCCCGCCTAATTGTAAACAGACTGGATGCTCTTCATGATTAAACGCTAAATAATCGCCTTTACCGAATAAAATTGCCCCTGTTGTTACCATTTCGGTATACAGTAATGTTTGCTTAGTTAAAATTCGATGAAAATAACGACAATGTTTATCGGTCCAATCCAGCATAGGGGCAATGGAAAATTTGTTAAGGGTTGAATTCATTGATATATCCGTGTTTATAACGCTTTTGTTGAATTTAAATCAATATTATTTTTGCTCTTTGCTATATTTTTCCATTATCGGGAATCACTCAAGTTCCCAGCATATCGGAAAAAACTAAATAAGATAAAAACGATGGCTTATTATATCATAGGGAACAAGTTCGTGCAGACGAAACACCTCACTATCGTGCATCGTTGAAATAAAAAAGCCAAGATAATTAATCATCAGCCAAAAGTATTTAGCAAGCAACAAATAGTAAAAGTATGGGTTACAAACCAATTATCGGAAATAGCGCAATTCTGGACATTATTAAAAACAATATGTTATGTAAATTTTCATCAATAATGACATTGTAAGTATGCAATTATCTGTTCTAAATGCCCATCACATCATTGAATATTGTAGAATGTCTAGTGATATCAAGAACTAAACCTGCTGCTATCAACCCAAAAGAGGTGATAGAAAATGACTAAACACAGCATAAGAAAAATAAAAAAAAGAAATTGTCAATTCTCTGGAAGCGAAGAAAGCATATAAAGATGCTGATAAAGCTTGGAAACTACGAAAAATTTTAATTGGGCTTGTGAACATGCAAACTATTTTTAGGTATCTTGGCGCATATAAGGTATAGGAACTTGATATATAGCAAATATTTATCTAACCAGCTAACAAATGCCAAGGTTACTTTTTTATCAAAATTAGTAAAATTTTTTAGTGAGTGGTAACTAATCAACCTCTATTACGTATATTTAACTCAATTATGAAAATTGATATTGAGCCCGTGTTTTATATAAACGTAACATATGAGAATATCGAGCTCTTTAAAATCAGGAACAACACAAACAAAAAGAATCATCTACCAAGATAATGTCTCATTGTCGGCTTGATTATTTTCTTCATACATCATTTGTATATTGATATAGCTACACATATCTAGACCACTATTACAATAATCGCGGATCACTCGATCCATTATTTTTCTATTTTTTGCTTGAGTCGCTTTTTTAAATGCATTTAAATTTTCTCGTTCCATCATTCTTAAATTTGATGCTTGGCACATATCTAATTTACCACAATAGTCTTTTTTAACATTATCCCTAATATATTCCATAACTTCTTCCTTTTGCGCTTCTGAACCATCAAAGTCCATTGGATGAATAAATTTAGCGTGTGCAGCAGTAGAGAATAACATTGCGGTTAATATTAATTTTTTCAACATAAGGATTCCCTGTCTTGTTTATTAATTTTTATTAATAATACACTTTTTATGTTGTTTATTAAAGTTTAAAGATTTAAAGTGGAGTATTAGAATAAACACCGTGTTTTTATTAATCGGTAAATTTAACACACCAACAATACCTCTATTTTAAATAGCAGAACAAAACCTCGGTATGAAAACTAGATCAACGGCAAACAAACTGAGAATGGGACATGTCAAAGATCTAGTAGATTAAATCGACATGCAGAGACAAAAAGCAGAAAAGAGCTAGAAAAAGCGGATAATTAATAGGTTAGGGGTCTTTGCTCTTGAAAATCTTTATGGCTATTGGAAATATTTTCTAATTATATCTATCGTTTCAATTATTATCGCTATTCTTTCTTTTTTAAGTAATGGCTAGTATTAATAATTAAAATTGTCATTTTTTTATGTATAAATAGTATAAATCAAAAAACCTCGTTATTTATTAACGAGGCTTTTATTTTTTTAAGATTCAGGGGTCAAATTCTCATCATCAGATTTGACATCAATTGGATCGGATATACCTTGTTTGTTCATCTCTTCTAATGATTTAGAACCGGCTAATTCGGTGGTTTTGATATCTTTTACTATGCCCATTTCATCAAAATAGATAGCAAAATTTCTTTGGCTAACGCCACCATGTTGTGGTTGCTGGCGGAAAATATAATACCAAATGTTATCACCAAAAACAGAAGTTAACATTGGTGAGCCCATAATAAAGACAACCTGTTCTTTGCTTTGACCAACTTGTAATAGCTCAATAGCATCTGGTGTTACATAATTGCCTTGGTTGATATCTGGTCTATATACCCAACGTTCAACAACTGAACATCCCGTTAATAAAACACTTGCTACAATTGCAAAGGCGGTAAATTTACGAAACAGCATCTAACATTATCCATAAAAAAATTATAATTTATATTATCGCTGATATTTTATCTAAGTGCTAGCCAAATTGATAAATTCTTTCACAATTAGCTAATAAGCTAAGCTATTATCAAACCATCATGCGAATTATTGCTTGACTTTTGTCGTGGTATCAACCAACTTAATAGCGTCACAATAAACATTATTTTAAATAATAAAAGGTAAAAAATGAAATTAGAGACAACAGAGCAAAAAGCAAGTTATGCTATTGGATTACAAATTGGTCAACAATTAAAAGACTCAGGATTAAACAATTTAGAGCTTAATGCATTAAAACTTGCAATGGAAGATGTTTTAGCGGGTAACCCTCCTGCCCTGCCTTTACAAGAACTACATGATGCATTACGCCATATACATGAACAAGCAACAAAAGAAAAAGCCAAACAAGCCGAAAAAATTGCTCAAGCAGGTAAAGAGTTTCTTGCTAAAAACATTGAAAAAGATGGCATTAAATCAACTGAATCTGGTCTACAGTATGAAATCATTAAACAAGGCGACGGCGCTTTACCTAAAGCGACCGATCGCGTTCAAGTTCATTATACTGGGCAATTAATTGATGGCACGGTATTTGATAGCTCTGTAGAGCGTGGTCAACCTGCCGAGTTCCCAGTTAATGGTGTAATTAAAGGATGGGTAGAAGCGCTACAACTTATGCCTGAAGGGTCGAAATGGCGTTTATATATTCCTCAAGAATTAGCCTATGGTGCTCAAGGTGCTGGCGCATCAATTCCACCATACAGCGCATTAATTTTTGATGTTGAACTATTAAAAGTTTTATAAAAGTTATCTAAAAATTTTATAGATAGGTATGGACGCAATTTGGCGTCCATTTGTTTTAAACTATTATTTTGCGTGTTTTGCGACAAGCGGTAATTGTTTAGGAAGGAAATAAGCAGTCACAGCCGCCATCAACAATAAGATGCTAGCCGTACCAAAGGCAACTAAGTGGGTATGTAAATTATCATAAGCCCATCCACCAAGCCATGAGCCAATCATTGCGCCCACTTGATGAAAAAAATAGGTTAATCCAGAAAGTAATCCGACAAGCTTTACTCCATAAATATCAGCGGTAATTATGCCCGATAATGACAATGCACCCGCCCAAACCAGCCCTCCTACTGCTGCTATAGTAAAAAGCTGCCATTTGCTTGATGCTAAAACAAGAGCAATAAAACCTAATCCTCGGATTAAATAGACCATCATTAAAATATTTTTTCGTTGCACTATATCAGAAAGATACCCTAACACTAGAGTGCTAAAAATAGCGACTAAACCAATTAAACCAATAACGTTAGAACTGGTGATTGAATCAAAGCCGTGATCAACGAGCATTGGAACTCCATGTGTTCCTAATAAATTCATACTAAAACCACAGGTAAAAAGCCCAAAGCTTAGCTGCCAAAATGGACGTGTTTTTAATACGTCCATAAGTTTGATGCTATCATCTGTTTTTTGATTGATAACAGGATCTATATTCGGTGTTGCAATTTCAGATTGATTATCTTTCATAATAAAAAAGGCAATAGGCAATGCCATAATCATGAAGATCACCGCAAACGCAACTAGTGTGGTTTGCCAACCATAAATTGGAATGAAGAAAGCAAAAACAGGTAACATCACCGCCATGCCAGCCATACTGCCTGTTGATAGAATAAATAATGCTAACCCTCTTCGTTTGATAAACCAACGCGCCACAATAGGCGTAAAGCTGACAGAACCGACAAAAGAAGTACCAAAAGATAACGCAATACCAAAAGACAAGAAAAAGTTCCAATAATCATGAGAGTTCGCAGACCAAACCGTTGAGGCAATAATAATGATTGATCCTAATATGAGCACAAAGCGAGTGCCATATTTACTCTCTAAATATCCCGCTATTGGCGTGGCGATACCCGAAAAAAGCATACCAATAGCAATAATGCCAGAAAGTACGCTGCGACTAAAACCAAGATCGTTTGCAATAGGAAGAAAAAATACGCCCATGCTCATCCTTAATCCGCTAGAAAGCAACGTTAAAAGCGAGGCTGCAATAACAATATTCCAACCAAAATACCAAGGAGATCGCATCATAATTTTCACCTCTTTTTAAATAAAAAGCGCTCGAAATTTGTAGTATTTCAATTTGACATTATGTATAAGTTGCTTATTTTCCGCTATAATATTTATTTATCTATAGCCATAAAAAGTTAAGGAAAGTTATATGTCAACAAATATGATTCGTATCGCAATTGCGGGTGCCGGCGGAAAAATGGGACGACAGCTCATCCAAGCCGTTGCACAAATCGAAGGCGTGACTTTAGGTGCAGCATTTGAGCGCGAAGGCTCATCGTTGCTTGGTAGTGATGCAGGTGAACTGGCTGGAATCGGTATTTGTGGCATTAAAGTTACTGATAATTTACAACAAGCAAAAGAGCAGTTTGATGTATTGATTGATTTCACCCGCCCAGAAGGCACGCTGACTCACTTAGCATTTTGTGTCGAAAATAAAAAAATGATGATTATTGGCACCACCGGTTTTGATGAGGCAGGTAAACAAGCAATTGCCGATGCAGCAAAAAAAATTGCTATTGTTTTTGCTGCAAACTTTAGTGTTGGCGTTAACCTAGTGCTAAAACTATTAGAAAAAGCAACCAAGATCATGGGTAATTATACTGATATTGAAATCATTGAAGCCCATCACCGCCATAAAGTCGATGCACCATCAGGCACCGCATTAGCCATGGGCGAAGCGATTGCCGATGCACTTAATTGCAATTTAAACGATCGTGCTGTTTATTGTCGTGAAGGTCATACTGGCGAAAGACCACAAGGCGCTATTGGATTTGCTACTATTCGAGCAGGTGATATTGTTGGCGAACATACTGCTATCTTTGCAGACATTGGCGAACGGGTTGAAATTAGCCATAAAGCGTCGAGTAGAATGACCTTTGCCAATGGTGCCGTGCGTGCAGCACTATGGCTTGCCACACAACCCGTTGGTTTATATGACATGCGTGATGTGTTAAATCTCAATAACCTATAGTCGTAAAATGTTAGATGAATATTGGATGCAACATGCATTAATGCTTGCTAAACATGCCGAATCTATAGGCGAAATACCTGTAGGTGCGGTAATTGTTAATGAATATAATCAAATTATGGGCGAAGGCTATAATCAACCCATAAGTAAACATAATCCTACGGCTCATGCTGAAATTATGGCTATCGAGCAAGCAGGAAAACTTTTAACTAACTACCGCCTAATCAATACAACTCTTTATGTCACGCTTGAGCCTTGTATTATGTGTGCTGGTGCCATTATTCATAGTCGTATTAAACGTGTTGTTTATGGTGCAAGTGATTACAAAACTGGCGCCGCAGGTTCTTTTATTGATATTCTTGCTTATCCAAGTATCAATCACTATGCTGAAGTTACTGGCGGAGTGCTAGCTAATGAATGTAGTACTATTTTAAGTGATTTTTTTAAAAAACGGCGTTTACAAAAAAAGAAAGTTAAAGAGAGTGGTCAGACGGTTTTAGGTAACTAAGCATTTCAGTATAAAATATTAAAATTCATTCTTATCTTAGTTTGATAAAAAGTAAGTTTGCTTATTCTTTTTATCAAGGAAAATTGCTAGAATCTAATTAAATTTTTTTGAAAATTAACTTGAGCATTATTAATGAAAAAACACGAATTAAGCATGATGATATCATCAGGTGATATCCAAAAACGAGTAATTGAGTTAGGTCAACAAATCAGTAAAGATTATCAACATAGTCAAAATGAGCTAATCTTAGTTGGACTTTTACGTGGTTCATTTATCTTTATGGCAGATTTAAGCCGAGCCATTACCGTTGGACACGAAGTCGATTTTATGACAGCATCAAGTTATGGTAATGCGGTGGTAAGTAATCGGGACGTCAAAATATTAAAGGATTTAGATGAAGATATCCGTGATAAAGATGTGTTGGTTATCGAAGATATTATTGATACCGGTAATACGCTTAGTAAGGTGATGGCGATTTTAAAATTACGTCATCCTCGTAGCATTGAAATTTGTACGTTATTAGATAAACCGTCACGTCGTGAAGTAGCTGTACCCGTAAAATATATTGGATTTTCCATTCCTGATGAGTTTGTGGTTGGCTATGGTATCGATTATGCACAACATTACCGCCATTTGCCTTATATTGGACATATAAAATTACTTGAATCTTAACAAATATCGAGGTGTATGTGTCACGATTTTCTTGGTCATTAGGCTTGCTTTTAGTGATATGCGCTACATCAAGTTATGCTGATATGAAGTTATCAATTAAGGGATTATCAGATGAACTTGCTGACAATGTCGATGCTCGTATATCATTAATCGCCCCCAATAAAATTGATGATACACCCAATTTTAAGCGTTATTTTGAAAATGAAGTGCAAAAATCGCTTCGTGCATTAGGTTATTATTCGCCGACTTTCGAGTATAACGCACAAAATCCTAAAGTTCTTGTTGTCAATATATCGCCAGGCGAGCCTGTGCTCGTTAAGCAACTCAATGTGAATATTACTGGTGAAGGTCAACACGATCCCGATTTTGAATATTTACAAAAAAACAACTTACCCAAAATCGGTGATATATTAAATCATGGTGTTTATGAATCATTTAAGAAAAACCTGCAAGATTTATCACTAAAAAAAGGTTACTTTGATGCCAATATGCCCAAGCATCAGTTAGCAGTTTTGCTGTCTGAACATCAAGCTTTTTGGAATATTGATTATACAACAGGTAAACGTTATCGATTTGGTAAAGTCACTTTTCATAATGCTAAAATCCGTAAAGATTATTTAGCTAATATTGTGCCATTTAAAGAGGGTGAAGAATATACAGCAGAGCAGTTGTCATTATTAAATAGGCGCCTTACCTCAACAAACTGGTTTAACTCAGTTGTAGTTGTGCCTGACTTTCCTCATTTAACAGAAGGTAAAATACTCCCAATTGATGTCGATACATCGCCTAGAAAGAAAAATAATATGGATCTTGGATTAGGATTTTCAACAGATAACGGTGTGCACGGAAAAATTGGCTGGAACAAACCATGGATCAATAGCCGTGGGCAGAGTTTTCAAAGTAATTTATCGCTATCCTCGCCAGAACAATTGGTTACGATGAGTTATAAAATTCCTTTAAAAAAATCACCGCTTGAACAGTATTACACCATTCAAGGTGGTTATAAAAAGATTGATAATAATGATACCTACTCACAATCTTATACATTTGGCGTTTTACGCAACTGGGATAATTTTTATGGTTGGCAAACCGCTTTAGGTTTTAATGTATTACGTGATGACTTTACCCAAGGCGATGCCAGCTTTAGAACATTTTTATATTATCCATCACTTAGTTTATCTAGAATTCGTTCTGACGGTAATTTATTAACAATGTGGGGAGATTCTCAACGTTATTCACTTGAGGCTGCTGGTGAATCATTAGGCTCTGATATTAATCTGGTGCGCTTTCAAGCACAACACACATGGATTCGCTCGTTACAAAAATCCCATCGATTTATAGCTCGCGGGAATTTCGGCATTATACAAGCTAGCAATTTTGACCGTGTTCCACCGTCATTTAGATTTTTTGCTGGTGGTGAACGTAGTATTCGAGGTTATAGTTATCAATCTATTTCACCCGAAGATAAAAAAGGCAAGTTAAAAGGGGCCTCAAAACTTATCACTGGTTCACTTGAATATCAATATAATTTATCTGGCTCATGGTGGGGAGCCGCATTTGTTGATACAGGAGAAGCTATTGACAAAGTTGATAGAACTAAATTCTATACAGGTACAGGAATCGGCATTCGCTGGGCTTCACCAGTTGGGCCAATAAAAGTCGATTTAGCAACACCACTTAACCCAAAAAGCGGCTCTATTCACCTATATATTGGTTTAGGAAGCGAATTATAAATGAATAAAAACACGGCTAGAATTAAAAAAGTAAAAAAATTAAAAAGGATACGTAAATGGAAAAAACGAAGCGTTGCTATTTTATCAGTTATCGTTTTTCTCACTGTTTTTACTATTCTACTTATCTACACAAGTTTAGGTGTCAAACTAACCACTTATGTTTTAAATAAATTTTTACCCGAGCTAAAAATTGCCCAAGTTGAGGGTACGTTTCATGATCTACATATACAAGGATTTTCCCTTGAATTACCTGGTGTTAATGTTCAAGTCAATGAGGCTTCATTGTCACTTTCTGGGCTTTGCTTATTAAAAACAGAAGTGTGTGTAGATCAATTTAATGCCAATGGGGTAAAAGTTTCCATTAATACCGAACAAATTGACAGTTCGCCAAGTGAATCAAGTGAGCCAGCAAGTGAACCTAATGAAGAAAACCTCTTCAAGCTCAAAACACCATTACCGATAGATCTTAAACATACCCACCTAACGGATGTCAATGTTATTGTTGATGATATGCAATTTGGCATGTCAGACTTTACAGGAAAAGCCACATGGGTGAATCATCAGATTTATGTTTACCCTGCTGTTGCAACAGATCTAAGTGCTATTTTTGCGGATAAAACACTGACAAATCAAACCGTAACAACAACAGACAAAGACATTGCACTTAATGAAAAAATTACCGAGATTTTTAATCAACCGCTAATTGATTCATTGCCCCAAGTTAATATTCCATTAGATATTAATGTCACAAGTTTAACTGGTAATCATTGGTTATTACATATTGGTGGACAAGATTATCGATTTAATAACGTTGCTATTCAAACCGATATTGTCAATAGTCACATTATTGTAAAACAAGTGGAATTTGATGCTAGCACCCCTTATGCCAATGGACATACTTTTGCCTCGGGCGAAATTACATTACACGATAACTGGCCTGTACTAGCATTAATTAAAGCGAATACTGAACAAAACCAATTAAATGCTCAGTTTTCAGGAAAATTGCTTGGCGAACTATTAGCTAATATAAAGATGAGTGGTTTAAATCAAATGGCTATGAGTGGGCACCTTAATTTTATTGAAAAATACTTGCCTATAATGGCTCAACTTGAAGGTAAGCACATCCAATGGCCAATTGAGGGATCAGCACAATACCAGCTAGATGATTTTTCAACATCAATAAAGGGTAATGTAAAACAATATCAACTGTCAGCCAAAGGCAATATAAAGGGACAAGAACTAGCCAATACCAAGTTTGAGATTGTGGGCACAGGAACCAACCAAGACGCAATGATAGAGCGTGCCAACATAAAATTACCGCATGGGGAAATTAATGTAGCGGGAAACATAAGTTGGCTACAAGCATTACAATGGAATACAAGCCTAAAGCTAAATAATGTCGATCTCACTAACGAGCTACCAAGTTATCCTATTCGATTAAATGGTCTATTAAAAACAACTGGTAAGCTTGAAGAGGGTAAATGGATAGTAAATTTATCCGATTTGCAGTTAAAAGGTAATATTAATCATGCTGATTTTTTCGCATCTGGTAGCATGTCTAGTAATTTAGAAAATAAAATCTCTGCTAATAATCTTGTGATTAAATGGGGTAAAAATCAGATAGATTTAAATGGAGCGAACGATAAAGGCAACTTGTTAGCAAAATTGAATCTTGAATCATTACCGCTATTAGTTGATGGTATGCAAGGATCTATTGCTGGAAATATAAAACTCAATGGCACATCTGATAATGCAATCGTAGACACGAATTTAACCATTAATTCACTATCTTTCGATACAATAAAAATAGCTAAAGCCAATGTTACTGGCAAAGTGGAATATAAAAACCAAGCCAGTGGCAACATGAAGTTAACGGCTCAAACAATAGAGCTACCTGGTCAAACAATCAAAAAAGCCAATATTGAACTATCTGGCAGTGAAAACCTTCATACTTTAACGGTTGATATTGATGGTGAACCAGCATCATTAAAAACTTCGTTAATAGGAAAACTGAATAAAGCGCGTACAAAATGGAACGGAACGATTCCTCATGCCCTACTACACTTAGGCAATAATAACAATTGGCAACTCACTAAATCAGTGGACTTATCTTATGATGTAGCCCATCAAGTGCCCAGTATTAATGCCCACTGTTGGAATAATAATCAGTCAAGTATTTGTCTTGATAAACAATTATCATTAACTAATAATACCAATACAAGCATTACCTTAAAAGAGATTAATCTGTCTAAATTGCCCATACCAACCGATGGTGAAACCAAACTTGCAGGTAATGTTAATGGTAAAGTCATCATACAATTTAATCATGATAGTATGCTACCATCAATCAAAGCCAATATAACTAGCTCTGATGTTTATATTCAACAAATGCTTACCTCAAAAGCGCTGCCTCTACCTTTCGATCTTTTTAAAATAGAGGCTGAGTTTAATGAGCAACAAGCCAAACTCGATTGGCATTTTAGTTTAAATAAGCTAGGAAAAATCAATGGTAACCTTATTATCACTGATCCAGTAAAACAAAAAAAATTAAGTGGTCAATTAAATATCAATCAATTAGCTTTGGCAATTATTAATCCGTTATTGGATAGCAAAGATTATGCTAAAGGCGCTATTAATGGTACGGTTAAATTTTCTGGTTCACTAAATGATCCGTTACTAACTGGAAGTATTGGCTTAAAACATAGCGAAATAAAGTCAAGTCAATTACCCATTGATGTTAAATCAGCCAAAGTTGATATCAATTTCAATGGGAAATCATCCACATTAAAAGGTATGTTAACTACGCAAGCAGGCAATGTTAATATTAATGGTAATGCCAACTGGAATACCTTTGACAAATGGCAAGCTTCGTTAACCGTGAATGGAGCTGCTATGGAAGTTTCGGTGCCGCCAATGATTGTTATGACCATTGTTCCAGATATTAAAATCAATGCGACACAAGACGAATTAACATTATTAGGCAAAGTTAACATACCAAAAGGGAAAATAACGGTTGAATCACTTCCGCCATCAAGCATTGATGTATCTCCTGATGAAGTCATGCTTGATACAAATCGAAAAGAAATTAAACCACAAAAATTTGGCATGAACATCTTTAGCCATCTTGAGATCAATATTGGAGATAAAGTCACTGTTGATGCATTTGGGTTAAATGCCTCTCTTAAAGGTAATCTGATTGCGACACAAACCAATAAAGGACTTGATCTGCATGGAGAAGTGTTGATACCAACAGGTCGGTTCCACGCCTATGGGCAAGATTTAATTATTCATAAAGGCATTATCACATTCTCAGGATCGGCAGATCAAGCTAGGCTTGATATTGAAGCTATACGCAATCCTGAATCAATGGATAATAGCAATATCATGGCGGGAATTCGCGTTACTGGATCGTCTCAATCACCTAAAATTGAAATATTCTCAGACCCAGCTATGTCACAACAAGAAGCCCTTTCCTACATAATTCGCGGTCAAGGGCTTGATAGCACAGAGCAAAGCGATAGCGATATGATGACAGCACTGCTAGTTGGTATTGGCACAGCAAAAACAGGTAAATATGTTGGCGATATCGGTAACCTATTTGGTATCAAAAATCTAACACTTGATACACAAGGCGCAGGCAATAGCTCTAAAGTTGTGGTTAGCGGTTATATATTACCTAATTTACAACTCAAATATGGCGTTGGTATATTTGATTCATTAGCTACATTTACTTTACGTTATCGTTTAATGCCGAGCCTCTATTTAGAGGCTACATCAAGCTTAGCGCAAACATTAGATCTAATTTATCAATTTGATTTTTAAGCTGAATAAAATTTGAATAACCATTTTGCCTTGCCAAACTCCTTGGCAAGGCTACTTATCTTTATAACCAATTAACATTTCACGCTTAACCCCATAACCTTTACGTTTAAGCACGTTAAATCCTGCATTAAGCAAATTTCGTCGCACAAATCCAGCCGCAGTAAAAGTGGCAAATGAACCATTTAAGGCAGTTAATGCATAACAATCTTTAAATAAGGATTCTGTCCACATATCTGGATTTTTTGCTGGCGAAAACCCATCAAAAAACCAAGCATCAACTAATACCTTTTGTTTAGTTAAAAATGTCGAAAAATGGCTGATATCAGCATAACAAATCGCTAAACTGACGTTATCAAACTGGCAATAAGAGTTAATTAAACCGTTTTGAAGACGCTTAGCTAACAAAAATAGTGTTTTATTTTTAGAAATCACACTATCATGAACCTTTATTAATTCATCTAACGATAGTGGGTATTTTTCGATACTAAAAAAAGTAAGGTATTTAAGTATATGTTCTGGATTATGACGCCTAAAATGCAAAAAAGATTGCCATAAGATCAAAAAGCTCAATCCAGAGCCAAAGCCTGTTTCGCCAACAACAAAGGTATCTTTGTTATGCTCAACAAAGCGTTGCTGTAAATTATTACCATCTATAAATACATACGTTGTTTCATCAATTGCGCCTTGTGTATTAAAATATACATCATCAAAATAAGTAGAAACAGGTATCTGATTTTCATCCCAAATAATAGTCGATTTATGCATAAACCTCCTTGAATAACTATTTTTAACAAACTGTATATTAACTCAGATTATGTATATAATACGCCAAGTCAACTTATGAGGTAAATTATGGTATTTCTTTTTCGCTTAATTAGCGTTGTAATAATTGGTATTATCATTTGTGTCTTAGGCATCATTTTTTGCCTACTTAACCCAAGAAATCCCAAAAATGTAGCAAGATTTGCTCATTTGTTTGGGTTTGTCTTTAAACCCATAATGGGCATAAAAGTTGATACTCGCATCTATCCGGATATTGATAAATTAGGTAGTTGCGTATATATCGCTAATCATCAAGATAATTACGATGTAATTGTAGCCGCTAATGTACTACAGCCCAAAACGGTTACCGTAGGTAAAAAAAGCTTAGCTTGGATTCCTTTTTTTGGGCAACTTTACTATCTTACAGGCAATATTCTTATTGATCGGGACAATAAATCAAAAGCGCGCAATACAATCGGAAAAGTCGTCAATGAAATTAAGAAACGCGGTATATCTATCTGGATGTTTCCTGAAGGCACTCGTAGCCGTGGTCGAGGACTATTGCCATTTAAAACAGGTGCATTTAAAGCAGCAATTGCTGCTGGTGTACCAATTGTGCCAATTTGTGTATCGCAAACCAATGACATTAAATTAAACCGTTTAAATAATGGCCATATGATTGTTGAAATGCTAGAACCAATTGAAACCAAAAATCTATGCAAAGAAGATGCTAGAGCATTAATGGAACAATGCTACACGAAGATGGCAAACAAAATAGCACAAATAAATGATGAAGCAAAACAGTTGAACAATCAAAAATAACTTATGAATAAACAAGATCGCAATTTTGATGATATCAGCAACAAGTTTGCACAAAACATTTATGGCACAACCAAAGGTAAAATTCGCGAAGCGATAGTTTGGCAAACACTAGAAGAGATCCTAGCAACCTACCCACCTAATAGGCCACTCACCATACTTGATGCGGGCGGAGGGCAAGGTCAAATTGCCTGCCGTCTTGCAAAACTTGGGCATCAAGTCACACTTTGCGATATCTCAGAACAAATGTTAGCACTTGCTAAACAAAAAGCACAGATAGAAAACGTAAAGATAAATTGTCTTTGCTGCCCGATTCAGCAGCTTGATAGCTTAATTAACCAACCTTTTGATTTAGTTATTTGTCATGCTGTATTAGAATGGATCGCTGAACCAATTGCGTTATTAAAAGCATTAAAAAAACATCTTAAACCCGATGGCTACTTATCGTTAATGTTTTATAACTATCATGCCCTTTTATTTAAAACTGTCACATTAGGTAATTTTGGCTATACACAAGCAGGTTTAGCTAAGCGCAAAAAAAAGACGCTTTCGCCCGATTTTCCAAGAGAACCCATTGATGTATATCAATGGCTTAATCAAATCGATTTTACCATCCTACAAAAAACAGGCATTCGTATTTTCCACGACTATCTTGCCAATAAAGCCAAAGCAGAAACTCACTTTGAGCAACTATTAGAACTTGAACAAAAGTACTGCCAAACTGAGCCTTATCTTAATTTGGCCAGATATATTTTAGTTACAGCAAAATTAAGATAATTTTATAAATAGTCTGGCTTTCATTCACGTTTTTTAAAATGATTACTCGAAAATTTTGCCATAAATCGGTATCATAAGCGGATTGATTTTATTGGTTAAGGAAAATAAACATGATCGTGGTAACAGGCGGCGCTGGATTTATTGGTAGTAATATTGTTAAAGGTTTAAACGACCAAGGATATAAAAATATCTTGGTTGTTGATGATTTAACTGATGGCACAAAATTTGCCAATTTGACTGATTTAGATATTGCTGATTATATGGATAAAGATGAATTTATTACAGCCATTATCAGTCATGAAGATCTTGATATTGATGTCATATTTCACCAAGGTGCTTGTTCATCAACCACTGAATGGAATGGCAAGTTTATGATGGAAAATAACTACGACTATTCCAAAGATTTATTGCATTACTGCTTAGACTTCAACATTCCATTTTTGTATGCTTCATCTGCCGCCACTTATGGCGGGCGCAGTGATAACTTTATTGAAGATCGCGCTTATGAAAAACCATTAAATGTCTATGGGTATTCTAAATTCTTGTTTGATCAGTATGTAAGAGGTCTATTACCACAAGCTAACTCGCCAGTTTGCGGATTCCGTTATTTTAATGTCTATGGACCTCGCGAATCACATAAAGGCAGTATGGCCAGTGTCGCATTTCATTTAAATGAACAAATTAATAAAGGCGAAAAACCGAAACTATTTACTGGTAGCGATAATTTTAAACGTGACTTTATTTACGTCAGTGATGTGGTTGAGGTCAATTTATGGTTTTGGAAAAATAAAATCTCGGGGATTTATAACTGTGGAACAGGCCGAGCAGAATCATTCCAAGCTGTTGCCGATGCAGTGCTTCATTATCATAAAAAAGATGAAATTGATTATGTTCCTTTTCCTGAACACCTAAAAGGACGCTATCAAAGCTATACGCAGGCAGACTTAACTAAATTTAGACAGACAAAATGCCCAATCGAGTTTAAAACTGTTGCAGAAGGCACCGCAGAATATATGAAATGGCTCAATGAGCAATAAAAAGGATCTGATTAAATGAAAACACTCATTATCGGCCCTTCATGGGTTGGCGATATGATGATGTCGCAAAGCCTATATCGTACATTAAAACAACTTGATCCCGGTAACGAAATTGATGTGCTAGCACCAGCTTGGTGCTCAGCACTATTAAATAGAATGCCAGAGGTGAATCAAGCAATTACAATGCCATTGGGTCATGGTGAGTTTGCTTTAACAAAACGTCGTGAGATAGGTAAATCACTGCGAAATAATCATTATGATCAGGCCATTGTATTGCCTAATTCATTCAAGTCAGCATTGATACCTTTTTTTGCAAAAATTCCTAAACGCACTGGTTGGAAAGGCGAAATGCGCTATGGAATATTAAACGACTTACGTAAACTTGATAAACAAGCTTTTCCGTTAATGGTTGAACGCTATATTGCGCTTGCTTATCCTAAAGATCAAGTTCATTCAGCTTCCGATTTACCACATCCGCTATTGTGGCCAAAGCTCAATGTCAAGCAGGATGAAATAACTCAAGTTCTATCAACCTTTTCAATAACTCAAGAAGAGCCTTTAATTGGTTTTTGCCCTGGTGCTGAATTTGGACCTGCCAAACGTTGGCCTGATTATCATTACGCTACACTTGCCGATATGCTTGTTAAACAGCATGCCAAAATTATTATTTTTGGTTCAGCAAATGATAAAAATGTAGGTGAACAAATTATGGCAAAAATGACCTATGCAAATAAATGCATTAATTTGGCTGGTCAAACTCAATTAGAACAAGCCGTTAGTTTAATTGCAGCTTGTAAAGCAATTGTGACTAACGATTCTGGATTAATGCATGTGGCAGCTGCGTTAAATAAACCATTGGTGGCTCTTTATGGGCCAAGTAGCCCTGATTTTACTCCGCCGCTATCAGATAAGGCAGAAATTATCCGTTTAATGACTGGATACCATCGTGTTCGTAGAGGTGATACCGAGCAAGGTTATCATCAAAGTTTAATTGATATTAAGCCAGATAGTGTTTTTGAAACATTAATGAATCTTATTATGCGTTGTCAAAAGAGTAATGAATAATGCGTGCATTAATTGTTAAAACATCTTCAATGGGTGATGTACTACATACATTACCAGCTTTGACCGATGCAGCCAATAGCTTATCTAACATCACATTTGATTGGGTAGTTGAAGAAAATTTTACTCAAATACCTAGCTGGCATTTTGCCGTCGATAGAGTAATTCCTGTTGCGATAAGACGTTGGCGAAAAAATTGGTTTGCTAAAAATGTTCGTCAAGAACGCCATAAATTTATCCAAACACTTAGCCAGCAAGAATATGATTGTATAATTGATGCACAAGGGTTAATTAAGAGTGCTTTTTTAATCACACGCAAAGCACGTGGTATTAAACATGGTTTAGATCGAAAAAGCATAAAAGAACCTATTGCAAGTTGGTTTTATGATGTAAAACACAGCATACCGAAACAAATGCATGCTGTTGAGCGCATTAGATTGTTGTTTGCACAAAGTCTACAATACAAACAGCCTGACTCAATTGGCGATTATGCAATTGCTCAACATTTTTTATCTTCATTACCAAATGATAATCAGCAATACTTGATTTTTTTACACGCAACAACGCGAGATGAAAAGCATTGGAGTGAAGAAGCCTGGCGAAATTTGATCAAACTGGTTGAACCAACAGGCTTAAAAATAAAATTACCTTGGGGAGCGCCACATGAGCAAGCGCGAGCAATCCGGCTAGCTCAAGGATTTAAACACGTCGAAGTACTCCCCAAACTATCACTTTCCGACATAGCAACCATTATTGCTGGGGCAAAAGCAGTGGTTTCAGTAGACACCGGATTAAGCCATCTAACCGCAGCACTAGATCGCCCAAATATCACTTTATTTGGTGAAACTGATCCAAAGTTGATTGGTGGTTATGGAAAAAACCAATTTAGCATTATCTCAAACGAAAAAATGATGCAAACTATTCAAGCCGAGCAAGTTTACCAACAATTGGCTAATTTTTTATAACGGCACCTCAAGGAGCGAATTTAATGAAAAAATATAGCGATCTTATTTATGAAAAATACGCACAAATTGGCAGTAATGATCTCGGTTATATTGAAGATGCCTTAGGTGCTGTCATGCAAGTGTTAAATGAAGTTGTGCTTAACGACCTTGTACCACAAGAACTAAAAGATAAAGCTGCTTATGCAGCAGCTAATTTATTGATTAGTGACTTTGATGTTAAATAGCAGTTGGTAAATTGATAATAAAGCGTGTCGATTGCTCGTCAGATTCGGCAGAAATCGTACCTTTATGCGTTTCAATAATAGATTTAACTATCGCAAGCCCTATTCCAGTGCCCGCGCTATCATTTCCGTTACGATGGCGTGATTTCTCAACGCGATAAAATCGGTCAAAAAGATGTGGCAAATGCTTACTGTCAATTTTTTTACCTGGGTTAGAAATAACAATTTGCACACGTTTTTCATTCACTTGCTTTAATGTTATGGTTATTACCTGATTTTCTGGAGTATAACGAATAGCATTAGATAAAATATTACTGATTGCTCGTCCTAACATCATTTTATCACCTTGAACATGAGAACAACTACCATCAAGGTTGAAAGTGATATTTTTCTCGTCAGTCAGTGGCTCAAAATACTCACACATTAATGTGATCATATTATGTAAATCAATATCAATTAAATTAGGCACCAATTGGCGATTATCTGCTTGAGCCAAAAACAGCATATCGGAAATCATCTGTGACATTTTTTCATATTCTTCCAAATTAGAGTATAAAATCTCACGATATTCATCTGTCGTTCTAGCATTATTGAGCACAATTTGCGTTTGAGTAGTTAGATTAGTAATTGGAGTTCGCATTTCATGGGCAATATCTGCTGTAAAATTGCGTTGCCGATGAAACACATCCTCCATACGATTAAGCATATCATTAAATGCTTTGACCAAACTCACGTATTTAATTGGCACTAAAGAAGTAGGTATGCGGTAATTCAAACTTTTAAGGTTAATTTTTTCAATCTTTTTAATCAATCGATTAATCGGTTTTTGGGTAAAATAGATACTAATAAAAGAACCAATTAATACCAAAATACAAGCAATACCAATAAGTAAACCTAAACCGTCACGTAAACGTCGAATGAATTCAATCTGTAGATCACGGCCAATAGCAACGATTGTGGTATAGTGCTTGCCATTTTCAATGGCAACATATGAGGCCGCAACTCGATATGATGATTTGTCTTGATTCCAAATATCTGTCCCGTGATTTTCAACAATGTTATCAAAATCAATTTGAGTTTTAGCAAAAGCCAGATTGGGCCCACGGGTTCGGTAAACTATTTTTCCCTGCTCATCAATAATATAAACAAATAACCGATGGTGCCCTGTCAAAATTAATAACAAATTTTGAATAAACTCATCACGGTTCTCGTCGGGAGAATAATAAACAAGCTCACGCTCAATAGAGTCAATAACCGAATTAAGTTCGGACACATTTTGCTGAATTGAAAGTTTTTCAAAAGAACGTTCAATTAGAAAGCTGAAGCAATAAAGTAAACCACACGTTATTAAACAAACAATAAGAGGCAAACGCAATGAGATTAACTTATTCGGGTTCATCCAAGACATCTAACTTATACCCCATTCCGCGGACTGTATGAATTAATTTAGGCTCAAAATCGGCATCAATTTTATTACGTAAGCGTCGAATTGCGACATCAATGACATTGGTATCACTATCAAAGTTCATATCCCAAACTTGAGAGGCGATTAGGGAACGTGGTAATACTTCACCTGGGTAACGTAAAAAATACTCTAATAATAAAAACTCTTTATTGGTTAAATCAATGCGCTTATCACCACGTGTTACCGTGCGCTTAGGAAGATCCATGACTAGGTCAGCAATACTCAATTGAGAATTATTAACCTGTGGGACATTACGTCTAAGCAAGGATTTAACCCGAGCCAGTAATTCAGCAAACGAAAAAGGTTTGACCAAATAATCATCTGCACCTAAGTTAAGACCTTTTACTTTATCCTCAACACTGCCCATAGCAGTGAGCAACATAATTTGGGTATCTTTGCCAGCCTCACGCAGTGACTGAACAATTTTCCAGCCCACAATGTCAGGTAACATGACATCTAAAATAATTAAATCGTAATCTTCTGTCATCGCTCTATGATAACCATCAAGACCATTGTTTGTTAGATCAACAACAAATCCAGATTCAACTAAACCTTGACGAAGATACTCACCTGTTTTTTGCTCATCTTCAACTACTAACAATTTCATATCTGAATACTTCCTTTGTTGTTTGCCTGGTTGTCGAAATTGCATAATACTGCTATAGAATAAATGATAAACATTAAATCAATCATGATATATTAATGACCATTTTGTAATGTTTATGTCACCAATCAGTTGGTTTGTCTTTGCTATAGTAGCTACACAATGATTCATGAGGCTAGACATTATTGTTTCATTGTTTTATTTCCTTTCATCCATTCCTTGCAATTTAATGCAGCCCTAGTTTATCTAGGGTTTTTTTTTATCTAATTTAGCGCAAGTCTGTATATATACTGAAAACAATAATTAGTCACACATAAATTGGGCTTATTGTAGCAAAAATATCCTGTTTTGAATATCAGATCCTTTTACTTTTTACACAATACTATGCCTGTTTCGATATGATCGGTATAAGGAAATTGATCAAACATCGCAAAATGTTGAATTGAATGCGTTTTACTCAATAACTGCAAATTGTCGCGCAATGTATTTGGATTACACGAAATATAAATAATAGTTTTATAGGATTTCAATATATCAATAGTATTTAAATCCAATCCTGCACGAGGCGGGTCAACCAGTACCGTATCACACTGATAATCATCTAAATGAATTCCTTTTAAACGATTAAACTCACGCTCTTTTTTTATTGCGCTGGTAAACTCTTCAGCCGACAATCGGACAATAGTAAGGTTATCAATATGATTAATGGCAATATTATGCTGAGCAGAATAAACTGACGCTTTAGCAATTTCAGTGGCCAATACTTTTCGAAAGTTTTGTGCCAGTGCAATTGAAAAGTTACCATTACCACAATAAAACTCTAGTAAATCACCCGACAAATTTTTAGTGACTGATACAGCCCACTGTAACATCTTAATGTTCACCGCCGCATTAGGTTGGGTAAAACTATTTTCAACTTGACGATAAGTAAACGTTTTACCCATTATGGGTAAAATCTCATCAACATAATCGACATCAATTGCAATTTTTTGATTGCTAGCGCGCCCGACAATACTCGCATTTACGCCTTGTTTAGCTAATTGCATTTTTAATTTTTTTGCTTCAATTATCCATTCATCATTTAACTTTTTATGATATAAAAGCGTAATTAATAACTGACCACTTAAGGTTGAAAAATAATCGATTTGAAACAATAAATGCCGAAGTAGATGATTATGCTGTAATAAAGGCAAAATAGTTTGCATCGCTTGATTAATTAATTTAGTCGCAATAGGAAATTCATCAACGCGTACCCGTTTTTTTGTCTTTTTATCATACATAATATGATAAAGCTCCTCACCATGATGCCAGATTCTGAATTCAGCTCGCATTCGATAATGGCTAATGGGCGATGAATAGACTGTTAATTCGGGAAGAGAAAAGTCTGATAATAATGTTTTTAAAATATCTACTTTCCGTTCTAATTGCTTATTATAGTTATCAATCGAAAAACATTCAGTCATAGTTATTATCTGATGGTTATTATAGAAATATTATTTAATAGGAAATTTTGAACCAGCTTGTATTAAGGTACAAATTGATTAAGCGTTAAACCGCAACGGAATAGCCTAATCGCCATTTTACATGCTGTAATAATTTATCTAATCTTACCATAAACACTCAAAGATGATAAGTTTTGCTTAAATAAATCGTTAAGTTTTTAGGCATACAAGTTAACATTTTCTTCAAGATAACTTATCTGTAAGCAAATAACGTATAAAGAGCGAATAATAATCCATCACACTTTTATTGATTGTAGTTATAGTAATTGCCGTTATAATGTGTCTTATAATTTTAGATGAAAAGATCATTATGACAGTACACACTTTTTCTGATTTAGAGCTAGATGATATATTAATTCACAATCTTCAAACGCAGGATATAAACACCCCGACAGCAATCCAAGCACAAACGATTCCTGTTGCTCTAGATGGCAAAGATATTTTAGGCTCAGCACCAACTGGTACGGGTAAAACACTCGCTTTTTTAATTCCTGCTGTGCAACATTTATTAGATTTCCCTCGTCGTAAATCTGGGCCACCACGCATTTTGATATTAACACCAACGCGTGAACTCGCCATGCAAATTGCCGAGCAAGCCAAATTATTAACCGAATCGACACCGCTAAGCATCGCAACCATCACTGGTGGGGTTGCTTATATGAATCACGCTGAAGTATTTAGCAAAAATCAAGATATTGTTATTGCAACAACAGGTCGATTATTACAGTATATAAAAGAAGAAAATTTTGATTGCCGAGCAGTTGAGATGCTGATTTTAGATGAAGCAGACCGCATGCTCGATATGGGGTTTTCACAAGATGTCGAAACCATATCAGCCGAGACTCGCTGGCGTAAACAAACGTTACTATTTTCAGCGACACTTGAAGGAGAAGGGTTACATAATTTTGCCAGCCGTATTTTAAATGCACCAATCGAAATCAATGCTGATCCATCACGCAAAGAACGTAAAAAGATTTTACAATTTTATTATCGTGCTGACGACCTATCTCATAAAGTGGCACTACTTACTCACTTACTAAAACAACAAGAATTAAAAAAAACGATTGTATTTGTCCGTAAACGTGAACGTGTGCACGAATTAGTAAGCCTGCTACATCAAGCTGGCATCCATAGTTGCTATTTAGAAGGCGAAATGGTGCAAGCGAAACGTAACGAAGCAATAAAAAGAATGAGTAACAACACGGTCAATGTGCTTGTTGCAACCGATGTCGCAGCACGTGGAATCGATATTGACGATATCACCCATGTTATTAATTTTGATGCGCCAAAAACGGCCGATGTTTATTTACACCGTATTGGTCGCACTGCACGTGCAGGTAAAAAAGGTACGGCAATTATGCTAATTGAAGCTCATGATAACGAATTACTACAAAAAATTGAGCGCTATATCCAAGAACCAATAAAGCTAAGAACCATTGATGAATTGCGACCAAAAACAAAAGCCCCAAAGCCAGCAACAAAGAAAAAACCTTCGCAAAAAGCAAAATTAAAAAGTGCTCGCAAAAAAGAAGATACCAAGAAGAAAAAGATAAAACAGCGTCATCGAGATACCAAAAATAAAGGTAAACCTAAAAAATTAATAAATAATACCGAACAATAATCAACAGTTAATAGCTTAAACTTATGATACCGATTGTTTATAACAACTTGGACAATCGATTTTAGTTGCTATAATGCTTCACGATATGATTTACATTTAATTAGCAAGGAGAAACACTATGACATTAGTCACTCGCAAAGCCCCAGATTTTACATCAGCAGCAGTTTTAGGATCTGGAGAAATTGTTAACAATTTCAATTTATCACAACATATTCATGGTAAATATGCTGTGGTTTTTTTCTGGCCAATGGACTTTACTTTTGTTTGTCCATCAGAGATCATCGCATTTGATCACCGCCTAGAAGAATTCAAAAAGCGAGGAGTTGAAGTTATTGGTGTTTCAATGGACTCTGAATACGTACATAACGCTTGGCGAAACACACCTCGAGACAATGGTGGTATTGGTGAGGTAAAATTCCCGATTATTGCAGATATCAAACACGAAATTATGCAAGCATATGGTGTTGAACATCCTGAAGCCGGTGTGGCATTACGCGCATCATTCTTTATTGATAAATCAGGTATTGTACGCCATGAAACGATTAACGATTTACCAATTGGTCGTAATATCGACGAAATGATTCGTATTGTTGATGCGTTCCAATTCCATGAAGAGCATGGAGAAGTTTGCCCTGCACAATGGACAAAAGGTAAAAAAGGCATGCAAGCAAACCCGAAAGGCGTTGCAAGTTTCTTAAAAGAGCATGCTAACGAAATTTAATTTAATTTCATTTCTTTTTTTATTCAACCTTACATTATATTTTACCGGAGTTTATCTCCGGTTTTTTTGTCAGTATAATCAAAACTGATTATAAAGTAGCATGTAAACCAACAACACCAATAATAATAATGCTCAAACCAAATAATCGAGAAAAGTTTTTAGGCTCATTGAACAATAACATATTAGCTAACACTGCCCCCGATGTGCCAAGACCAACCCAAACAGGATACACAATACTCAATTCAAGATAATGGAGAGAAAAGTAAAAAAGCATAAAAGAAACAGAAAATCCTCCCCAATATAAAACAAGCCTAAACAGACTTTTTTGCTCTGCATATAACTTAAGACCAATCGCTCCAAGAACTTCAAAAACAGTTGCAATTAATATCAATAGCCATCCCATGATTAAATTTGTCCTTTATTGTAATATTAACTATCCGCACGTTTAAGTTGTACAACACCAATAATGATAAGTGCCACAAAAAAAAGTTGAATTAATTTAATTTCTTTGTCAAAAAGCAACATGTCAATCACTGTCGCACCAACTGCACCAACGCCTGAAAATATGGCATACACTGTACCTGTGGGTATTGTTTTACAAGCATTGGTTAAAAAAGTAAAATCGACAACAATTAGCAACACAATGATACCCCACTGCCATAGCTCGGTTGCGATGCTAAACCCTAAAATCCAACATAACTCAAAAAAGCAAGTCAGCACTACAAATGCCCACTCTTTATTCACGCTTAACATAGCTACCTCGTTTTGCTACTTTATTTTTTGTCATAACCTATTTTATATAGCACTTGATAATGATCTATCGTCGATAAACAACGACAAAATAAAAGATGGTTCGCAAACAGAACATTTGCCACCAAAAGAGCTTAATTACTGTATGTTTTTAACTATTAAGTCAAAAAAACGAATAAGTCAAAGCAACTAACCTTCATGATGCCTTACTATAAGTTTTATTATTATTTTTCAATAAGGTAGATAATTCTATAATGAAGAATCATCAATAGCAAGAGCAAACTTTTATAATTCAATGTATTACAATTTATATAAGTTAGCCTGCCTATTCCATATCATACCATATCGTATGCTTTTAGAAAGATATAAAAGAAATAGATAAATTGATAGAAAAAAATAAAAATAATTATACTTTTTTAATTTAATTTTAAATCAGTATAGAATAATAAGGTGTTGTTTTTAAACCGTTTTTATTATAAATCTAAAGTAGGCGTTATCATACTTGTTTAGTATCGCTATTTATAGGACAGTTAAGTTGGTTAAGCATAGGAAAAGGAAAGTAATTAGTCAAAATACTATGGGCTGTTAAAAAATAACTATCGCCATCAAGAAGATAAATAATTGGCCAACCACCCTTGGGAGCGGGTGGATTAGGTGCATAAATAGTAATTTTATAATCACTATGAGAGCTTGAATAAAAAACCTCTGTTTTAGAATTAGTTACAATCACATTCATCGATTTTGTTGATTCAGCTTGACAACCAGTAAGTGTTAAAAGTGCCATAAGATAAATAAAAATAGAACGTAGCATAAATTATCCAGATGTAAGCAAAATTTTTCTTCTTAATAAAATAAGCGAACAAGTCACGCTTTTCAAGCCAAATCGATAAAAAGACTAACTTCACTAACCCGATAAAAAACATTAACTTATAAACCTAAAAAATATTTCAGATAGCAGCTTTATCAATAGGGTTTCGATACAAAAAAATAAGTTAGATTTTTTAACGTTAAATATGATGAGTATAAATAACTCCGCCGAACAATTTCATCGGCGGAACAATTGTTAGCTCAAGCGTTGAGAGTGTTACGATACTCAACTATATCTTCAATGGTTACAACGGGCATATGGTATTGTTTGGCAAACTTTACCACTTCAGGTGCTCTTGCCATTGTGCCATCATCATTTGTTAACTCACACAGGACTGCAGCAGGTTTTAAACCCGCTAATGTCACTAAATCAATTGATGCTTCGGTATGACCTCGGCGAACCAATACCCCCCCTTCTTTAGCAACTAATGGAAAGACATGCCCGGGGTGATTAAGATCGCTAGGTTTAGCGTTATCATTAACCGCAGCTTTAATGGTCGTAACGCGGTCGGCAGCTGATACCCCCGTTGTTACACCATCGGCAGCTTCAATCGAAATAGTAAACGCAGTATTATTTTTACTGGTATTATTGGCCACCATCATAGGCAATTCCAATTCTTCGCAACGTTTTGGCGGTAAACATAAGCAAACAATGCCACTACCATAACGAATAGTAATAGCCATTTGTTCGGGAGTGATTGACTCAGCAGCCCAAATAATATCGCCTTCGTTTTCACGATCTTCATCATCTAAAACTAGCACACCTTGACCGGCTTGAATTGATGCAATGGCCTTTTTGACTCGTTCGATTGGAGTTCCAAACTCATTCAGATTAAACTGATTCATGGTAAATACCTATATTTTTAATTTGCTCATTTCATTATTTACTTAATTAAATTTGAATCATTATTGATGCATCAAATTAATTAAGTACAAATAAATAAAATACCAGAATCAGGGCTGTGCTTGACCAGTATGACTTTGCCTTTCAGCAAACATGAGAAAGATAAGCAACTCTCTTTTATCCAGACTTTAACTGTCGGCTTTGGAATTTCACCAAATCTGCTTGACCTTAATATATTTAGATGGTTTGTTATTAATAAAATAAACAGACCATTAAAATCTAAAATATTAAGCGCTCGTGGGCTATACCACCGGTGGGGAATTACGCCCCGCCCTGAGAATTTAGCCAAATAAATTGACCATTCACACTATAATACAAAATGATGGAAAAAACACGGAGATTTTAAAACGTAATATTGCCGCAATATGCGGCAATATTGAGATAAGAGGCAGGATTTAGTGCTTATGTGTTTCTTGAATGCGACGTCGCTCAGACTGACGCATCCATAACCACGAAATAAAACCGATAATCCCGACAATGAGTAATATAATTGTGGCTAAAGCGTTGACTTGTGGATCGACCCCTAAACGTACTTTTGAAAATATTAATTTAGGTAATGTCATTGCGCCTGGCCCTGTTACAAAATTAGCAATTACGACATCATCAAGTGATAAGGTAAATGCAAGTAACCAGCCAGAAACTAATGCCGGTGCAATCATTGGTAATGTAATAACAAAAAAGACTTTCAATGGGTTAGCACCTAAATCTAAAGCCGCTTCTTCAATAGATTTATCAAGTTCACGAAGCCTTGCACTAATGACTACCGTAACATAGGCAGTGCAGAAAGTCGCATGTGCCATCCAAATAGTTATTGCACCTCGATCTTTTGGCCACCCCAAGACCTGCCCCATGCCCACAAACAATAATAACAATGCCAAACCAGTAATAACATCAGGCATAACTAACGGCGCTGTTGTCATAAATGAGAACAAATTAGACCCACGGAATCGCCTAAAACGGATAATTGCATAAGCGGCTAATGTGCCGAGCACAACAGCAAAAGTAGCAGCGCATGCAGCAATAGATAGACTTAATCCGACAGCTTTAAGTAGTGTTTCATTGTGAATTAGCTCAAAATACCATTTGACTGAAAAATCCGCCCAAACTGTTACTAGCCGAGAACTGTTAAACGAATAAACAATCAAAATGATCATGGGGATATATAAAAACGAAAAGACAACTAAAAAGATAAGCCCCTTCAAGCATCGAAAAAACAGCGCTATAGTAACTAAAGCCGTAAGTATAAAACTAAAAGTAATACAGCCGTAATAAAAGCCACTTTGCCCCAAAAGCGCTAATCCCGATGATGAAATCAAAATACTCAATAAAATTGCACCCAGCAAAGAGGAGATAAATACAATCAGGGCGGATCGTGTAATAACAGGTAAATTGTTCATCTATTTACCCCCCATTTGTCGATTTTGGAATTTATTAAAATAGTAAATTGGTACAATTAATATCATCAACATCACACTTGCAACGGCTGAAGCTGCTGGCCAGTCATGATTGTTAAAGAACTCGGTCCAAAGCTGGGTACCAATCATAATGCCTTCAGAAGGCCCTAATAATTCAGGAATCACATATTCACCTACAGCAGGAATAAACACCAACATTCCCCCAGCAATAACACCATTTTTAGTCAAAGGTACAATAATTTTAAAAAACGTTTTAATTGGCTTACAACCTAAGTCTAGTGCCGCTTCAATTAATGTCGAATCGACCTTACTTAACGATGTATAAATTGGCAATACCACAAAGGGTAAATACGAATAAACAATACCAATATATACCGCAAAATAGGTTTTCATAATAATCAATGGCTGATCAATGACGCCTAACCACATCAAAAAGTGATTTAACAGTCCATTAGGGTTCAAAATACCAATCCATGCGTAAACACGAATTAAAAACGATGTCCACGAAGGTAAAATAATCAATAATAGTAAAATGTTACGGGTTGACTGTTTACATTGTGAAATCGCCCATGCCAATGGATAGCCAATCAAAATACACAGTATGGTTGAAATGGCTGCAATTTTAAGTGATTGCAAATAGGAATCGATGTAAATAGTATCGCTAATTAGGTTTAAATAGTTGCCAAAATTTAGCGCAATATTAAGCATACCATCATCATAACTGAGTAAATCAGTATAAGGTGGTACAGCCAAAGCCATTTCTGAAAAGCTGATTCTAAATACAATTAAAAATGGCAATAAAAATAGTAGCAACATCCATAAGTAAGGAGTGGCAATGACCACTAATCTACCATATAACGTCATCAAATCTGAATCGCTATGCTGTTGGCGCATTTTTTTATAAGCAAAATAAATTACTACAAACCCAACAGGAATAAACGCTATGCTACCAGCAATTATTAGCCGATAGGCGAATTTAGATGGCTTGTAATTAACTAAATATAAACCTAAACATGACAGCAAAAAACTCAATGTCATTGCGGTAAATAGCGCATCTAAAAATAAGTTATCAAAAGCACCTGTTGTTACAAAACGCCAATAAACATTGAGTAACACAAATGCATTTAATAACAATCCCAATAAAATGGATCGCATCACTATATCCTCTTTTGTTTATTCGGTAAGCACAACACAGCTATCAACTTCCCAACTTAAGTTAACAATATCTCCCCAAGTTGGCATACCTTTACGATAGCGGTGTTCATTTTGCAATTGTGCAATGATAATTTGGCCACTTGGCAATTTCACATGATAAATCGATAGATCACCTAAATAAGCAATTTCGACAACCTCACCTGTAGCACAGTTATACCCATCTTCAGGGAGTTGGTCACATAATTGGATTTTTTCTGGACGTAAGGCAATCTTAGCTGGTACACCTTCTACCGCTGGTGAATCATAATCGACTTTTAATGGATGTTTAATGGTAGGGCAACTGATAATTAAGCCGTCTTCTAATGTATCTTGTAAAATACCATCAAATATATTAACTGAGCCAATAAATTCAGCACTGTATTGGCAATTTGGATGTTCGTAAATTTCTTCTGGCTCACCAATTTGAACAAATTGACCTTTGTTCATAATGGCAATACGGCCTGCCATTGTCATGGCTTCTTCTTGATCATGGGTTACCATTACGCAAGTTGCTCCTACTTGCTCTAAAATGCTCACCACTTCAAGTTGCATACGATCACGTAGTTGCTTATCTAGTGCACCCATGGGTTCATCAAGCAACAATAATTTTGGTCGTTTAGCTAGGCTTCGAGCTAATGCCACACGTTGTCTTTGCCCGCCAGATAATTGGTGGGGTTTGCGTTTGCCAAATTGCTCCATATGCACTAACGCTAACATTTCTTCAACACGCTGTTTAATCTCATTATGACTTAACTTGTCTTGCTTTAGACCAAAGGCGATATTTTGCTCAACCGACATGTGAGGAAATAGAGCATACGATTGGAACATCATATTAATTGGGCGATTATAAGGTGGAACTTGTGATAAATCCTTACCATCAAGAATTATTTGACCTGATGTTGGTTGTTCAAAACCAGCAAGCATACGTAGTAGTGTTGATTTACCGCTTCCTGATGCACCCAGTAAAGCAAAAATTTCGCCAGTATAGATAGTCAAGTTGACATCATCAACAGCATAATAATCATCATTAAAAACTTTCGTTAAATTTTTGATCTCCAATAGCGGAGTTATCATCTTTTTTTTAGGCTGTACCTGATTTGTTGTTTTATTATTCACTCTTTTTTCCTCATAACAACAAGCCAAAAAAAACGAGACGGAAAGATCAAATTAATCTCCCCGTCTAGAATAGACCAATAAATAATTAGATAATTACTGCTTATTTACCAGTTTTTAATTTTGTCCACGTACGTGTGATAACACGTTCAAGTTTAGGTTCTTTAACTTTCAGGGTGAATAATTTTTCCATTACTTCTGGTTTTGGATAAACCGCAGGATCATTTTTCACATCTGGTTTTACAAATTTGTCGTTTGCTTCTTTATTGGCGCTAGCAAAATTAACATCATTAGTCACTTGCGCTGCAATTTCAGGTTTCATGACAAAATTTAAGAACTCGTGTGCTTCGTCAGGATTGGCTGAATCTTTTGGAATGGCAAAAGTATCAAAAAAGACTAATGCTCCTTCTTTTGGAATTTGATAGCCCACATGCACACCATTTTTTGCTTCATCAGCTCTATCGCGTGATTGTAAAATATCACCCGACCATCCTAAAATCACGCAAATATCACCATTTGCTAAATCGGTAATATATTGTGAAGAATGGAAATAGCGAATATTTGGGCGAACTTTTTCTAACAGCTCGTAAGCGGCGCCTGTGTAATCTTTAGCATCAGTACTATTCGGATCTTTTCCTAAATATTGAAGAGCACTTGCGAAAATTTCGGTTGGGGCATCTAAAAATGCTACGCCACAATCTTTCAGTTTTTCCATATTTTCAGGCTTAAATACTAGATCCCAGCTATTAACTGGCGCATCGCTACCTAAACGCTCTTTAACTTTATCAATGTTATAACCAATGCCTGTTGTCATCCACACATAAGGGATGGCATATTTATTATCAGGATCATGGGTAGCCATTAATTTCATTAAATTAGGATCAAGATTTTTCCAGTTAGGCAATTTGCTTTTATCTAATGGAAGATAAATATCAGATTTAATCTGTCTTGCTAAAAAACTATCTGATGGCGAAACCACATCAAAACCAGAATGGCCTGCCATTAATTTACCTTCAAGTGCTTCATTTGAATCATACACATCATAAACAAGCTTAATACCTGTAGATTTTTCAAAATCAGTAATTGTATTAGAGCCGATTTGCCCTGCCCAATTGTAAAAATGCACGACGCGATCTTTAGCAATAGCAGGTTGAGATAACGCTAGTGAAACACCAGCCACGATTGAAAGAATTGTTTTACGTTGAGTAAACATGCTCACCACTTCTCCTCTAGTTGTAGGGATATTACATGTTAGACACAAGCCCATTGCAAAGACACAACGGACCCCCAAATTTTGCCATCGACGTTGAGAAAATGATATAAATTATCAATGTAACACCGCCAAGCGAAACCGAGGTAATCAGGCAATCACAAGTCATTAATAATGATAAATGAACATGTCGAGCTAACCTTGCATTACAAGGGATAAAATACCTTTTTTTTCAAAGATGTCCACTTAAAAAATCAAATATTGAAAGTTTCAAGATTGAGTGGACATATTTTAACCACTCAATCGATAATTGATAACCAATTAATAATTCATAAATACAAACTATTCTGCATTAGCTTCTAGAATTTTATCCTTAGGTTGCCAAACACGGTATTTAACTTGCAAATCGTTAGGCACATAAAAAACTAATGGCACACTGCTGTTATAGTTAAATAAACCTAAATTGTGGCTAAGGGTCACAAATTGATTTTTATTGCTTCCTTCAGGGCAAGCCATTAAAGTTGAAATATTACCTGCGGCCTTTTCAACCACATAGTATGAATATCCCCAACCTTTAAGCTCTTCTTGCTTAACAGTACCACCAATATTATGTAAGTTACAATCAACATTCATTTCCTTGCCAATTATTACTTCAACTTTTGCATTGTTTTCGTTAGCAATAGCTGGCAGATAAATAGCATAACGTGTAGTGCCCTCTTGAGCAGTTGGAAATGGCGCTGTATCATTAGCATTTTGTGCAACAGGTTTAATTTTTGGTGTGTTGGCACACGCCGTTAATGACACACCTAATAATGCCAATAATAATAATTTTTTCATTTTTAAATCTCCAGTATGAAAGAATGAATCATCGATACATCATATCATCAATACATCATATTAATTTTAATTGATAATGCGTATAATAACACAATATAGATTAATAAATATGGTGTTAAAATGCCAGCAGAAAAAAATACTACCGATTTACTCAAGTTAATTTTAAACTTATTAATTATTGGGTTGCTAATCATTATTACCTATCGTATTGTTGAAGTTTTCTTATTTGGATTCTTTTGGGCGGTAATGGTAGTCATTGCGACTTGGCCATTAATGATAAAAATCCAAAAAAAACTGTTTAACAAGCGCTGGTTATCGTTGCTTGTTATGGCGTTAATACTTGCATTTGTTTGCATTATTCCATTTATATTAATTATTAGCTCTGTAGCACAAAATGGCCACCATCTTATTGAATGGGCTAAAACGCTACAACATCAAACACTACCCACGTTTGACTGGCTTGAAAACATACCGACCTTTGGTTCCGAGTTACATCAAAAATGGTTAAATCTGATTCAAACCGATGGTACCGATTTAGTTTCAAGCATACAGCCTTATATTGGTACCATGATAGGTTGGCTACTTGAACAAGCCACTAACATTGGTATATTTATTTTTCATGCTGGCGTCATGATTATTTTTAGTCTATTACTCTTTTTAAAAGGTGAAAGCATCACTAAATATGTCTACTTACTAGCTAATCGACTCTCTAAACAATACGGTGCAACCACCGTTACTTTAGCAGGGCAATCTATCCGTGCAGTAGCATTAGGCGTTGTGGTGACTGCCATCACCTTAGCGTTAATCGGCGGATTGAGTTTTCTTCTCACCAATATGCCATTACCTGGCGTACTGACACTCATCTTATTTATTTGCTGTGTAGCCCAAATTGGCCCTGTAGTGGTTATGCTTGGCTGCATCGCTTGGCAATTTTGGTCAGGTCATACCATTGAAGGTATCTGTTTAATTGTTGTTGCCATTATTTTAACCACTTTAGACAGCGTAATGCGTGCTTATTTAATAAAAAAAGGAGCTAATTTACCATTTTTACTCATTTTATTTGGCGTAATTGGTGGTTTACTTAGTTTTGGTATAATGGGATTGTTTATTGGTCCAGTAGTACTTGCATTAACTTACAAAATAATTGAAACATGGGTTGATGAGCAGTCTTAAACCATTTATTATCCTAGCAATAAAGCATAAACATGTTGCTAAAGGTTAATAAACATAATGATATGGCGTATTTAGCCTAAAGCAACTTAATCAAAATGCGCACATTTTAAAAGGAGTGTTATTTTTACTGGTCTTATTTACATTACTTTTAACTATCATTAGCCTAAAGTAATTTACCAGTTATAATGATAAATAAATCATGCGAATACCATTTATAAAATATAATCACCAAAAGCATCTTGATGAATTAGCAAAAATTCAACAAAATGCCAAGCAATATGAGATACTCAATAGTGCAAAAGCGTATCGACTAGCGTTAATTGACAAGATAAAAAACGCTCAGCAACGTATTTATATTGTCGCACTTTATCTAGAACAAGACGAGGCTGGTCAAGAAATTCTTGATGAGCTTTATCAAGTTAAACGGCAACGTCCAAATTTAGATATCAAAATATTTGTTGACTGGCATCGAGCACAGCGAGGAAGAATTGGTGAAGATAAAGCGCATACTAACGCCAATTATTATTATCAATTAAAACAAAAGAATCCAGAAATTGACATCCCAATTTATGGTGTGCCAGTTAATCGTCGTGAGGTGCTTGGTGTATTACACCTTAAGGGTTTTATTATAGATGATACGGTTATTTACAGCGGTGCAAGCATTAATAATGTCTATTTACACAAACGCGATAAATACCGTTACGACCGCTACCACTTTATTACTAATCCAGTATTAGCTGATAGTATGGTACAATTTATTCATGAGCATTTTTTACCATATCAAGCATTGCAATTGCTTAATTTGGGCACGCATAAAACCCGCAAACAGATCAAATCTGAAATCAAAGCCCTGCGCCAACATTTAATGGATGCAAACTACCAATACAGCGCCAATACTGACAATGAAACTTTATCGGTTGCACCAATAATGGGGCTTGGGCGCAATAATGCTTTAAATAAAGTTATTCATCACTTAATAAACGTTACCGAACAAAAAGTGATCTTTTGCACGCCTTACTTTAATTTACCAAGTATTTTAGTCCGCGATATTATCCGTTTGTTACGTAAAGGACGACAAGTGGAGCTGATTATTGGTGACAAAGAAGCCAACGATTTTTATATTCCACCAGATAAGCCTTTTAACATATCAGGTGGACTACCCTATTTATACGAAATCAACTTAAGAAGCTTTATCGAGCGCCTGCAACTCTTTATTGACAAAGAACAACTGATTATCCGCTTATGGAAGGATGAACAACAAAGCTACCACCTTAAAGGTATTTGGGTAGACGATAAATGGGTGCTTATAACAGGCAACAATCTAAATCCGCGAGCGTGGCGACTAGATCTTGAAAATGGCATATTAATACATGATCCAAAACAAGAATTGAGTGACAAATTCACCCAAGAACTAAACGCTATACGCCAAAAAACCACCTTGGTCACTCATTTTCAACAAATACAGGCAAGCCAATTTTATCCTAGCCAAGTGCATAAATTAATAAAGCGACTCAGCCGTATAAAAGTGGATAGAATTATTAAACGATTACTATGAAGTTATTGATATTTTAGATAACTAAAATAAGCACTGCCTAGCCAAATACCCTTGTTTGCTGGGGCAGTGCTATGCTTTATCAGGAACAACTCATTAAAATTAAATAAAAAGGTGGAATAACCCAAAATCATGTTTTGCAGCCTTATGTTAGGGTTGAGAGAGAATTCAGAACTGAATCTCCCAATTCAGGCGTGATGGCATCAATTATTCTGGGCACCAAAAGAATAAAACATTCCCCCCAATACTCCCCCTAAAATAACTTTTGACGTTATAAAAACAGTACGTTTTCTATAAAAATGGTTCAGAAAAGTCATTGATTTTATTGAAGTTTTTTATTTACAAAAAAAAGGAGGTTCCCCCCCCTTTTTTACGCGCCCGCTCTATAGTTAGGTGGCTCTTTGGTGATAAGTACATCATGCACATGGCTTTCTTTCATGCCTGCACCAGTAATTCGATAGAATTTAGACTGCGTTCTTAATGCATCAATTGTTGCGCAACCAGTTAGCCCCATACAAGATCTTAATCCTCCCATTTGTTGATGAACGATTTCTTTTAATTGTCCTTTGTAGGCAATGCGCCCTTCTATTCCCTCTGGTACCAGTTTATCTGCAGCATTGTCGGTTTGAAAATAGCGATCAGACGATCCTTTTGCCATTGCGCCAAGCGATCCCATGCCACGATATGATTTATAGGCTCGACCTTGAAATAATTCGATTTCGCCTGGTGCTTCTTCTGTGCCTGCAAACATTGAACCAACCATAACGCAAGATGCTCCTGCGGCAATGGCTTTGGCTATGTCGCCTGAATAACGAATTCCACCATCAGCGATAACAGGAATATTATGTTTTTGTGCGACTTCAACTGCATCCATAATCGCACTAATTTGTGGCACACCAACACCTGTTACAATGCGTGTTGTACAAATAGATCCTGGTCCAATCCCCACCTTAACAGCGCTAACTCCAGCTTCAATTAAGGCTTTAGCACCTTCAGCGGTGGCAACATTACCGCCAATAATTTGTAAATTAGGATAATTCTTTCTAGCTTGATAAATACGGTCAAGTACACCTTGCGAATGGCCATGTGAAGAGTCAATTAGCAACACATCAACGCCAGCCTCAACTAATGCGGCGATGCGCTCTTCATTACCTGGCGCAGCCCCAACAGCAGCTCCCACACGCAGGCGCCCTTTTTCATCTTTGCAGGCATTGGGTTTTTGCTCGGCTTTGTTGTAGTCTTTAACGGTAATCATACCTTTTAGATGGAAGCGTGAATCAACAACAAGTACTTTTTCGATACGGTGCTCATGCATTTTTTGAAGTACGATTTCACGTTGTTCACCTTCTTTGACGGTAACTAAGCGATCTTTAGGCGTCATAACGGCAGTAACAGGTAAAGATAAATCGGTGGCAAATCGTACATCTCGTGCAGTAATAATTCCAACCAGTTCTTGGGTTTCAGTCACAACAGGAAATCCAGCAAAACCATACTCTTTAGCTAGATCAATAACTTGCTTTATGGTTGCAGTAGGTAAAACAGATACAGGATCTTGAACTATACCACTTTCGTGTTTCTTTACTTGCCTTACATGATTGGCTTGATTTTCAATTGACATATTTTTGTGAATAAAACCAATTCCCCCCTCTTGTGCTAACGCAATGGCTAGATCTGATTCGGTTACTGTATCCATTGCTGCTGATAGCATTGGGATATTAAGTTTTATAGTTTGGGTTAGTTGCGTACTAATATCAGCTGTGTTCGGTAATACCGTTGAGTGGGCGGGAACTAATAGCACGTCGTCAAACGTGAGTGCTTCTTTAACTATACGAGACATGACAATATTCACCATTGGTTGGATTGTTGATAAAATATTGCCAAAGCATTTTACTTACTTTTACTTAAAAAAACCAGCGATATTTATATTAGATACGATTTATTAAGATAATATAAAA
>NZ_LZGX01000041.1:0-19315 GCF_001690825.1 Gilliamella sp. Fer1-1 | reverse complement strand
CTGTCTCCACCCGAGACTCAGTGAAATTGAAATTGCCGTGAAGATGCGGTGTACCCGTGGCAAGACGGAAAGACCCCGTGAACCTTTACTATAGCTTGACAGTGAACATTGAGCCTTAATGTGTAGGATAGGTGGGAGACAAAGAAGTGTGTACGCCAGTATGCATGGAGTCGACCTTGAAATACCACCCTTTAATGTTTGATGTTCTAACCTATACTTCTGAATCGAGGTAAGGGACACTGTCTGGTGGGTAGTTTGACTGGGGCGGTCTCCTCCCAAAGAGTAACGGAGGAGCACGAAGGTTAGCTAATCCTGGTCGGACATCAGGAGGTTAGTGCAATGGCAAAAGCTAGCTTGACTGCGAGAGTGACGGCTCGAGCAGGTACGAAAGTAGGTCATAGTGATCCGGTGGTTCTGAATGGAAGGGCCATCGCTCAACGGATAAAAGGTACTCCGGGGATAACAGGCTGATACCGCCCAAGAGTTCATATCGACGGCGGTGTTTGGCACCTCGATGTCGGCTCATCACATCCTGGGGCTGAAGTAGGTCCCAAGGGTACGGCTGTTCGCCGTTTAAAGTGGTACGCGAGCTGGGTTTAGAACGTCGTGAGACAGTTCGGTCCCTATCTGCCATGGGCGTAGGAAAATTGAGAGGGTTTGCTTCTAGTACGAGAGGACCGAAGTGAACGCACCGCTGGTGTTCGGGTTGTGATGCCAATTGCATTGCCCGGTAGCTACGTGCGGAATAGATAAGTGCTGAAAGCATCTAAGTACGAAACTAGCCTTGAGATGAGTTTTCCCTGAAGAGATTCAGTAAGGTCCGTTTGAGACTAAGACGTAGATAGGTCAGGTGTGTAAGTGTAGTGATACATTGAGCTAACTGATACTAATGAACCGAGAGTCTTAACCTTACAACTCGGAGTTGTTTTGGAGTTACGCGATAGGATGATTGAAGTTGATGATTGTATAGAGATTGACTTTAAATTGTTTAATAAATGAGAGAGCAGTTTGTTCCGGATTGAGCAATTGCAGTGGATATGAGATAATACACAGTAATTGAGAGAAGAGAAGACAGGATATGTCTGGCGGTAATAGCGCGGTGGTCCCACCTGACCCCATGCCGAACTCAGAAGTGAAACGCCGTAGTGCCGATGGTAGTGTGGGTATTACCCATGTGAGAGTAGGGTGCCGCCAGACTTTTAAATTTTATTTATATTAACATACCAAATACGGTGGAGCGGTAGTTCAGTTGGTTAGAATACCTGCCTGTCACGCAGGGGGTCGCGGGTTCGAGCCCCGTCCGTTCCGCCACTTCCATTTAGGGGCGTAGTTCAATTGGTAGAGCACCGGTCTCCAAAACCGGGTGTTGGGAGTTCGAGACTCTCCGCCCCTGCCACAAGATAACATTTATGTTTTAATTTTAGCCAATTAACCCATTTTATCTGTATAAATAAAAGAATTTTGTTTACAGATTAACTTTGTCAATTATAATTCCCGCCAACTACTTTTACAATCTAGAGGATAGAACATGGCTGAGAGTTTTATGAGTCAACAACGTTTTTTCGATAATAAGAATTATCCAAGAGGATTTTCTCGCCACGGCGATTTTACTATTAAAGAAGCTATGATTTTAGAAAAGCATGGTTGTGCTTTTAAAGATCTTGACACAGAAGCTAAAAAGCCTACCACTGCAGAAGAAAAATCATTTGTAGAGGTTTGCAAAGGTAAAAAAGAGCCATCAACTGATTTTGAAAAAACATGGTTGAAGTATCTTTCTCGTATCAATAAGCCAAAACGTTTTCATACATTATCTGGTGGAAAACCACAGGTTGATGTAACAGACGATTTTGTAGATAGTGATGACTAATTCTTTAACCAATATTTTTGTGTAATTGAATTAGTAACCGATCCATAGAGCGATAACTTAATGCTTCTGAAACATGTTTTCGTTCTATGGTGTCTGATAAATCTAAATCTGCGATTGTACGCGATACTTTTAGTATCCGGTGCCATGCGCGAGCAGACAGGCCTAATTTAATTAAAGCTTGTTCTAAATATTCATTATTTTCATTTGATAATTGGCAATAGCATTGAATTTCATTTGTGCTTAATTGGCTATTTAGTTTGCTGCTTCTTTTTAATTGAGTATTTCTTGCTGTTAGAACTCGTTGTTTTATTGTTTCAGTTGATTCTGCTGAAGTTACTTTTTGACTTAGAGCACCTTTAGGTAGTAAAGGAACTTCAATAGAAATATCGAACCTGTCAAGAAATGGCCCTGAAAGCCGATTCAAATAGCGAATAGTTTGTTGTGGTGTTGTTCTATTATGTGTGCCTTGATAATGTCCTGTTGGGCTTGGATTCATTGCGGCTATTAACTGAAATCTAGCGGGAAATTTTATTTTTGCATTTGCCCTTGAAATGATAATTTCTCCCGACTCAATGGGTTCTCTTAAAGCATCTAATACTTTTCGATTAAATTCTGGTAATTCGTCTAAAAATAATACACCGTTATGCGCTAGAGAAATTTCTCCAGGTCTAGGGATTGTTCCTCCGCCAACAAGTGCTGCAGTTGATGCGCTATGGTGAGGTGCTCTAAAAGGTCTTTTACGCCAATTTTTTATTGATCCATATGAACTGACAAGGCTAGTTATTGCTGCACTTTCAAGTGCTTCATCATCAGATAATTGAGGTAATAAAGAGGTTAAACGCGTTGCTAACATAGTTTTTCCCGTACCTGGAGGTCCAATTAATAATAAATTATGTCCTCCCGCTGCAGCAATTTCTAATGCTCTTTTGGCGTGTTCTTGCCCAATTATATCTTGTAAACTAGCTGGGTTATTGTTACTGTCTTGATATTCACGATATTGAACTGTTGGTAAATCAATTTCTTTATATAAATATTGGCATAATTCTAGTAAATTACTGGCGATTAATGCGTTGTTTTGGTGAATTAAAGAAATTTCTGATTGGTTTTCGGTGGAAATAATTAATGTGCGATTTTTCTTTTTAGAGGAAATTGCAGCAGGTATTGCGCCTTTTACGGCTCTAATATTTCCTGAAAGAGCTAACTCCCCCAAAAATTCATAATGTAATAAATCTTCTGTTGGAATTTGTTCTGTTGCGGCAAGAATAGCAATAGCTATTGGCAAATCAAAGCGACTTCCTTCTTTGGGTAAATCTGCTGGAGATAAGTTTACCGTTATTTTTTTAGCTGGAAAGGTAAAACCACTATTAATAATGGCACTTCTAACTCGATCTTTTGCTTCTTTAACGGTTGCTTCAGGAAGACCAACTAATACAAAGCCTGGTAACCCATTGCTAATATGAACTTCAACGTTTATTAATGGTGCTTGTATTCCAATAGAGGCTCGAGTATAAATAATTGCAAGTGACATAGTTTCTAATTATTAATTAATATGTTTAATTTTATTATTATCATATTAGAAAATATCGAAAACCCATTAAAGATATTTATTAATGGGATATAACACACAAATAAATAATACGATTTTGCAATGATTTTAATTTGTTTTATTTAAAATGCGTTTTGAAATAAGTAATGATACAAAAAATAGGCAAGTATTACTTAATACTATAGAGGGACCTGTTGGGGTGTCATAAACAAATGAGAATAGCACTCCAGCAACTACCGATAGCATTCCTACTATTATTGCAATTAACGCCATTGTTTCGGGGGTTTTTGAATAATATTTTGCTGTTGCGGCAGGAATGATAAGTAAAGATGTAATAATTAGCGCTCCAACAAATTTCATTGACAGACCTATGGTTAATGCTAGTAGTAAAGTCAAAAGCAATTTTGTGAGCTGTACATTAATGCCATGGCTAAAAGCTAATTCTTCGCTTACAGTGATAAATAAAATGTTATTCCATCGCCAAAATAATAAAGCACCAATGAATGCTACACAAATAATAATCTGATAAAGATCTGAATATGTTACTGATAAAAGATCGCCAAATAAATATCCCATTAAATCGATACGGATATTGTCCATTAAACTAATTACTACTAAGCCTAGTGATAAGGCACTATGAGCTAAGATACCAAGTAATGTATCAATTGGTAATTGTTTTTGTGCTTCTAACCAAAGTAATCCGATAGCTAGTAAGAGTGTGACAAAAATGACTGCATAAAATAAATTGATATCCAACAAAAAGCCAAATGCGATACCAAGTAAAGCAGCATGTGATAAAGTATCGCCAAAATAAGACATTCTTCGCCAAACAACGAAAGTACCTAAAGGCCCAGTTATGCTAGTTAAACATAATCCCGCTAATAAAGAAGGTAATAGTAATTCAATCATTGTTTTTTCCTTCTATAACTTGGCAAAACAATACGCTTATTTTGCTCAATAGATTGTTTACAACAATCATGTTGGTGATTGTGATGATGTTTATAAATAGCGAGTTGCGAGGTTTCATGTTGTCCAAAAAGAGAAATAAACTCTGGATCATTAGAAACAATTGCTGGTGTGCCAGAGCAGCATATATGATGATTTAAGCAGATTACTTCATCGGTTTTTGCCATGACCAAATGAAGATCATGGGAAACCATTAACACGCCGCAATTGAACTGTTTTTTTGCATCAGCGATTAAATCATATAATAGTACTTGGCCATTGACATCTACCCCTTGAGTAGGTTCATCAAGAATCAGTAATTGAGGGCGCTTAGCTAAAGCTTGAGCGAGCAAAACACGTTGCAATTCACCACCTGATAATTGATGCATAGATTCATTGATTAAATATTCAGCTTTTACCATTGATAATATATTAAAAATATCCTTTTTATTTAACTGACTATTAAGATACATAAAACGTCTAACAGTAATAGGTAGCGTTGGATTTAAGTTGATTGACTGCGGCACATAACCAATCGTTAAGTTAGGTAAGCATGTGATTGTTCCTGAGGTGTATGGCATTAATCCTAAAATAACTTTCACCAGTGTCGATTTACCCGCTCCATTAGGACCAAGTACTGTAATAATTTGATTAAGATGAATGACTAACGAAACATCATATAATATTTTTTGATGGTCAATTTGCACCGAAACATTATCAAGCGAAATGAGAGGAGTCATTTTGTTAATCACCCTTGTCTATAAATATGTTATGTTATATTATAACAATAATTAACTCTATTTTACCATACATAATAAATATAGGAAAATTGTATGAAAAAATATATTCTACTAAATAGTAAAAATTTAGTTTTCTTAATGATACTTGGTTCATTAATGTTTATTCAAAGTATTGTTAATTATGCTAATGCGAAAGTTATTTCGTCTGTAAAGCCAATAGGATTTATTGTCGAAGCAATCGCTTCAGGAGTAACTGATAATGATATTTTACTTCCTGATGGCGCATCTCCACATAGTTATTATTTAAAACCATCTGATTTGGCTAAAGTTAAATCAGCTGAACTTGTGGTTTGGGTTGGCGAAGATATGGAAGCTTTTATGCCAACAATATTAAAAAGTATTGATAAGCAAAAACAAATTGAATTAATGGCAATACCAGAGATTAAAGTATTGCTTCGAACAGGTCATGAGGATCATGAACATGAAGATACTCACTCCCATCCTATACCTGCTAATGGTCATCATGGTGAATATGATGAACATATTTGGCTTTCACCTAAAATTGCCAAGGTGATTGCGCAGTCAATCCATGATCGGCTTATTACCCTGTATCCAGATAAAAACGCATTGATTGATGCAAATCTAAACGAATTCATCATAAAACTTGCAGAAACAGAACAAAACATTGCAAAAAAACTCATTAACGTACAAAATAGAGGGTATTTTGTGTTTCATGATGCTTATGGGTATTTTGAATCGCAGTTCGGATTAAAGAATTTAGGCAGTTTTACTATAAATCCAGCAATTCAGCCGGGTGTTCAAAAGGTTTATGCAATTCAACAGGCGCTCAAAGAGCACCGAGCAGTATGTGTATTTCGAGAGCCACAGTTTAGCCCTGCAGTTATTGAAAAAATAGTGAATGGAACAGATGTACGTATTGGAGAGTTAAATCCATTAGGAACGGGTATTGCTCTTTCTAAAGATGCATATTCACAATTTTTAGCAAAATTAACAGAGCAACTGTTGGATTGTTTAGATAAAGACTAGTTTTAGAATAAATAGTTAAGGTTAATTTTGGCAAGACAAATAAAATCACCTGATATTGAAAAAAATAATTTTAGAAATACCTATTTTTCAATATTAGGTGTTCTTTTCATTGTTATCTTATTTATCGTTCTGTGGAATCCACTCAATTTGAATCGAACGGTTTATGTTCCTTTAACGCCTCAAGCTGAAACGACTGTAAATGATAACACCCATTCTTCTGTTGTTATCGATGATGGAAAAGTTGAGATGGTAAATGGAAAACCTTCTACAGTTACTGAATCATCAGATATTCCTGAAGATGAGATTGTTAAAGATGAATTAGATGACATTGTTGATGATAAAGATAATACTGTGCAATACACTATTGCACGAGGGGATACCCTGCATGATATCTTGATTCGTTATAACGTTAATCGAAACGACATCTATCAGTTAACGACAAAATTTAAACAACTTGCAAATTTGAGAATAGGTCAACAAATTAGTTGGACGACTGATGATAATCATAATTTGCAAACTTTTAGTTGGACAATCTCCAGTAATAATATTCGAATTTATGAAAAATCGGGCGATAAATTTGTAGAAAGTTCAGAAACAGTTGAAAGTGTACCACAAAATATTGTGATAAAAGGTGATATTAAAAGTAGCTTTGTTGCAGATGCTCGCAAAAATGGATTGACTAGTAATGAAATTGGCGTAATTACTCGTGCTTTACAATGGCGTTTAGATTTTCGTCGGTTGCAAGTTGGTGATAAATTTTCAGTTGTTTTAACCCGAGAGATGCATGGCAATCGTTTATCTAATAGTCAGTTGTTAGGTGTACGCATTAAAAATGGTAGCAAAGATTATTATGCTATTTTAGCAGATGATGGTAAATATTATGATATTAATGCGAATAGTTTGTCGCAAAGTTTTTTCCGTTATCCATTAGCAAAGCAAGCTAGAGTTTCATCTGGTTTTAACCCACGTCGCTTACATCCTGTTACCGGTGCGATAACTCCACATAATGGTGTTGATTTTGCAGTATCTCGTGGTACACCAGTTTTATCAGTTGGTAATGGCGAAGTAGTCATTGCAAAGTATAGTGGTTCGGCTGGTAATTATATTGCTATTCGGCATGGGCGTCAGTATATGACAACTTATATGCATTTGGATAAGATTTTAGTCAAACCAGGTCAGCAAGTTAAACAAGGTGATAAGATTGGGTTATCTGGGAATACAGGGCGTTCTACAGGACCTCACCTGCACTTTGAGCTACACATTAATAATAAGCCGGTTAATCCATTGACAGCAAGTTTACCTATTTCGGAAGGGTTGACAGGTAAGTCAAAAAAAGCGTTTTTGTCGAAAGTTAAAACTATTAGCTCACAGCTAGATTTTTAAATTCATACGCTTGTTTTATGCTTCAAAATCTATTTTACCTGAAGCTTTTTTTACAAAAAGAAGACCGCAATATCCTTAAAAAATTATGTTATGATAAGCTAATTTTTATTGGATAATAAATATTAGGTGCAGTTTGAACACGTCAACTAAAACATCAAAAAAACGGTCTCCCAAAAATTCTCCAAAAAATAAAAAAAATAAGAAGCCTACACTTTGGCGCCGGTTTTTGACCTTATTATTTAAGCTATTTCTTGTCATTGCAGCTGTGGCTATTGTTTACGGCGTTTATCTTGATCAACAAATCAAGGAGCGAGTTGATGGTAATGTGTGGGAGTTGCCAGCGGCAGTTTATGGGCAAATTATAGATCTTGAGCCTGATAGTGAATATAGTCTAAATGATGTAGTGACAATGTTAGAAGGTGCACAATATCGTCAGCAAGATACAAAAGCCAGCCGCCCAGGTGAGTTTATTGTAAGTAATAATGCTGTTGAGGTTTATCGACGACCTTTTACATTTCCTGATGGTGAAGAACCGTCATTTAGAGTTAGTATTACTTTTTATGAAAATCGTATAGATCGCATTACTAATCTAGAAACTGGGCGCGATTTTGGATTGCTAAAAATTGATCCTAAATTAATTACCATGATGCATTCTCCAAATGGCGAGCAACGATTATTTGTTCCATTGAAGCAGTTTCCTGATTCGTTATTGCAAACATTGGTTGCTACAGAAGATAAGCGTTTTTATGATCATCATGGTGTAAGTTTATATTCTATCGGTCGTGCTATTTTCGTTAATTTGACTACTGGCCGTATCGAAGGAGGCAGTACCTTAACTCAGCAAACTGTTAAAAACCTTTTTCTGACTAATGAACGTAGTTTAAGCCGTAAAATACGCGAAGCCTATATGGCTCTGATTTTAGATGGTCGTTATAGTAAAGAACGTATTTTAGAGCTTTATCTAAACGAAGTTTATTTTGGGCAAGCGGGAGGAGAAGAGATTCATGGTTTTCCATTGGCAAGTCTTTACTATTTTGGGCGGCCAGTTAATGAACTTACATTAGATCAGCAAGCAGTGCTCGTTGGTATGGTAAAAGGCGCTTCGTTATATAATCCGTGGACACAACCTCAACAAGTTATTGAGCGCCGTAACGTGGTGTTAAAACTTGCTCAGCAACAAGGCATAATTGATGATGAGTTGTATAACTTATTAAGTCAGCGCCCACTATCAGTGCTACCTAAAGGTGGTGTGATTTCACCGCAACCGGCATTTATGCAAGTTGTGCGTAGCGAACTGCGAAGACAATTGGGTGATAAAGCAGATCATTTGTCAGGTATGAAGATCTTTACCACTTTTGATCCGGTAGCTCAATCTGCAGCAGAGCAAGCGGTGACTAACGAAATTGACAAATTGCGCAAATCAACGAAAAAAGAATTACAATCAGCAATGGTTGTAGTTAGTCGAGAAACAGGGGAAATTCGCTCAATTATTGGTAGTGCAGACCCACGTTACCCTGGTTATAACCGTGCTTGGTTAATGCAAAGATCGATTGGTTCATTAGCTAAACCATCAACGTATTTAACTGCACTTGGGCAACCTGATTATTACCAACTTAATACATGGCTTAATGATAGCCCATTATCGGTTAAGCTTGATAGTGGCGGGTATTGGCAGCCTAAAAATTACGATCGTAAATTCCGTGATCGTGTTATGTTAGTGGACGCTTTGGCACTTTCATTAAATGTACCAACGGTTAATTTAGGTATGGAATTAGGACTGGATGCAACGAAAAATACTTTACAAGCATTAGGAGTTCCTACGGATCGTATACCTAATTTACCATCAAGATTGCTTGGTGCATTAGAATTAACACCATTAGAAACAGCTCAGATGTTTCAAACTATCACTAATAATGGGCAACGTTCTCCGCTTACTATTTTAAGATATGTATTGACTGATAAAGGTAAGCTAGTTTATCAAAGCTATCCACAACAACTTCAGGCAGTGTCTCGACAATCAGCTTATTTGACAACTTATGCTATGCAACAAGTTGTTAGTTCGGGCACATCTCGTTCATTAAAAGCTAAATACGGTTCGTCTAATTTAGCTGCTAAGACGGGGACAAGCAATGATTCTCGTGATAGCTGGTTTACAGGCATTGACGGCAGGAATGTTGCTGTTATTTGGATTGGTTTAGATGATCATTCACCAATGAAATTAACTGGAGCTACAGGAGCGCTGAAAATTTATAGTGAATATTTACAAAACAATCCACCAAAGAAATTGGTATTGCCGATACCGCAAAATGTTTTTATGGTACCAATTGATAGTAATGGTCAGTGGCTATGTAATGGCGATGGTGTGCGTACTTTACCCGTATGGACCATTAACCCTAAGGATTTATGTTCTGGAAATAACCAAATGATGGCCACTGAACAGGTACCCAATTGGGTTACAGACCTATTAAATAATTAAGAGGGGGAATAATATGCCTGAATTACCCGAAGTTGAAACAAGTCGTCGAGGCATTTTGCCATATTTAAAAGGACAGATTATACATAAAATTATTGTTAGACAACCTAAATTACGCTGGCCTGTTGATAGCGCTATAAGTAATGCACATGGACAGGTTATTTTAGATATACAGCGTCGAGCTAAATATTTATTGCTACAGCTATCTAATAACTGGATCGTAATTCATTTAGGTATGTCAGGTAGTTTACGTATTTTACCAAAGCCTCAAAAAGCACAAAAGCATGATCATATAGACCTCATTTTAGAAAATGGTGTTACATTGCGTTATACTGATCCTAGGCGTTTTGGATCTTGGCTCTGGGCAAATTCGCTAGACGAAATACTGCAATTACAACATTTAGGTCCAGAACCGTTAAGTCATGAGTTTTCAGCTATATATTTATTCGAAAAAGCCAAAAATAGACAGGTTTCCATTAAAAGTTGGATTATGGATAACCATATTGTGGTTGGCGTTGGCAATATTTACGCTTCTGAGTCATTATTTATGGCGAAAATCAATCCTAACCGTAAAGTAAGCTCATTACAATTAAATGAATTTGAAAGGCTTGTTGCTGCTATTAAGCAAGTTCTTAGCAAATCCATTGAACAAGGAGGGACAACGCTCAAGGATTTTCTTCAATCTAATGGAAAACCAGGATATTTTGCACAAGAGCTACAAGTTTATGGGCGCAATGGCGAGCGATGTCTAATTTGTGGTGCAGAGATAAAATCGCAAAAAATAGGACAACGCAATACCTTTTATTGTGAATATTGCCAAATATAGCAACGTTAGCTCTACCAAATTATTATTTTTTGTGATTAGTTGCTAAGAATTTTAAATATTTTGCATGTATTGGCTCCCTTTCTTTTACAAAAATATCTTTTTAAGCCCTTTAAACCTTATTTAAATAAGATTAGTATAAGCAACTACAATTAAAGAAGTTATTTTTGTTACTGCGTTGATTACTTTATATAGTAAAACCATTAATATTACAGAGATCTTTTTATTTTAAAGGCTATGGACTTGTTACCTGTTATCAGCTATCTTTTTGCTGAATCATTGTTTATAGCTTGTAAAGTTTAATATATGGGGGGCAATTAGCTGTTGTATCTTAATTTTCAAAGGTTTTGTTTTCTTTTTTACGGGTTTATATTTTATTTAACTCAATGTGTCTTATTTTTATTAAGGAATTTAAGATGATCAAATTCGCTTTTCGCTTTTTGACAACTTGTTTTATTCTATGTTTTACCACGATGGCTAATTCTGAGGTAAGAATTATTATTACCGATGGCGTAAGCTCTGCTAAACCAGTCGCGGTTGTGCCATTTAAGTGGACAGGCTCTGGTCAACCACCACAAATTATAGAAGATATCGTTGCTTCAGATTTACGTAATAGTGGTAAATTTAATCCTGTTGAAGTTAATAGTATGCCACAAAAACCAACAACAGCTTCTGAAGTTACGCCTGCGGCTTGGAATAATCTGGGGGTTTCTGCGGTAGTTGTCGGCTCGATTCAGCCAGATGCTTCTGGGAAATACCTTATCAATTATCAATTAGTTGATATCGTAAATCGCCCAGGTGCCGTTTTAGCACAAAATCAATATTCTATTGATAAGCGTTGGCTCCGTTACGCGGCTCACACTGCAAGTGATGAAATTTTTGAATCATTAACCGGTATTAAAGGTGCTTTTAGAACACGAATTGCTTATGTTGTTAAAACAACTAAAGGACCTTTTTCACATGAATTAAGAGTATCTGATTATGACGGTTATGATCAAATCACTGTTCATCGTTCCAAAGAGCCATTAATGTCTCCAACTTGGTCACCAGATGGTAAAAAAATAGCCTATGTAACATTTGAAGGAGGCCATTCTTCATTAGTTTTAAAAACATTGGATAGTGGCGCTGTTCAAACAATTGCGTCTTTTCCACAACATAATGGTGCGCCAGCGTTTTCTCCAGACGGCAGTAAATTAGCTTTTGCCTTATCTAAAGGGGGAAGTTTAAATTTATATATGATGGATTTAAGTAGCAAAAAAATCACGCAAATTACTTCTAATCGTAATAATAATACAGAACCATCTTGGATGCCTGATAATCAAACTATTGTTTACACTTCTGATCAAGCAGGTCGCCCTCAACTCTATAGTATCAACATTAATAGTGGTGCATCTCAAAGGCTAACTTGGGATAATACACAGAATCAAAATGCGCGGGTATCACCTGATGGTTCTTTTATTGCTATGATATCAACCAATAATGGTGAACAACATATTACTCGATATGATATAAGCACAAATACCTATCAACGTTTAACAGACACCTTTTTGGATGAAACGCCAAGCATTGCGCCAAATGGTACTATGATCATTTATAGCTCATCACAAGGATTAGGTACAATTTTGAATCTAGTTTCAACAGATGGTAATTTTAAAGCAAGATTACCAGCAACAGATGGGCAAGTAAAATTCCCTTCATGGTCGCCATATTTATAAGAAGAGGTTATAATATTGCACAATATTGCAATTATTAAAATTGTGTAAAGCACAAGGGCATTATAATATATACCTCTAATCGTTCTGGTTGGTAACGGCTGTTACTTTGAAGTTGGTTAGGTGTGTAAAAATACAGGTAATAATTTATTTAAACAAAAGGAGTTAATACAATGCAATTTTCTAAATTTCTTAAAGTAGCCGCGGTTGCTTTACCACTAATTACTGTAACTGCATGTTCGTCTAATAACAGTAGCAATGTAGCTGGTGTTGCAAGTGGTTCTTTATCAAAAGAAGCTTTAGAGCAATTAAATAAATTACAACAAATCAATACAGTATATTTTGATTTTGACAAATATAATGTTAAATCTGACTATGCAACATTATTAAATGCACATGCAATATTTATTCGTGCAAATAACGTGAAAGTAATTATCGAAGGTCATGCAGATGAACGCGGTACGCCAGAATATAACATTGCATTAGGTGAACGTCGTGCTGCTGCAGTTAAAGCATATTTACAAGGTAATGGTGCTTCTGATAGCCAAATGGAAATTGTATCATATGGTAAAGAAAAACCAGCAGTATTAGGCCATGACGAAGAAGCTTATGCTAAAAACCGTCGTGCTGTAGTAACTTATGCTATCAACTAATAGCATTTTATAACGGCTGATTATTCAGCCGTTTCTTTTCTACATTCATGCTGAGTAATATGATATGCATAAAAAAACACTCGTATTGTTCTTATTTCTTTTATTCACTGGCTGTGCAGCAGGCAGTTCAGAATCGGATAGAACTATTCAGGCACAAGGCCAATTATTAATACAAAATCAGGAAAGGATTAATGATTTACAAGCTGAAGTGGATGCGCTTCGAGGGCAATTAGAAGAAACTAGATACCAACTTAATCAGACGATAGAACGTCAAAAAATGATTCTTCAACAAATGGTTGGTGGCTCGGGCGTTTCTGCAAATGCGAACACTTCTGAGGATAATACTTCTTCATCAACGGCAACAACGCCATCATCTGATTTATCTGGTTGGGAAACTTCGGGTCGTGATAAGGCTGATTATAATTTTATCATGCAGTTTGTTAACGATGGGAAAAAAAGTAATGAGGTCGTTGCGGCATTTCAAAAATTTATAAAAGCTTATCCAAAGTCAGGTTATTTAGCTAATGCTAATTATTGGATAGGTCAACTTTATTATAAGCAAGGAAATAAAGATCAGGCTTCATTTTATTATGCAACTGTAGTGAAAAAGTTTGCGACCTCTTCCAAAGCTGCAGATAGCCTATATAAAGTTGGTTTGATTTTGCTTGAGAAAGGCGATAAGAAAAATGCTAGAATCGTTTTTCAACAAGTTATAAGTAAATATTCTAAAAATAAAAACGTTGTTGATCAGGCTAAAAAAAAGTTAGCATCGCTAAAGTAAAATGTACAAATAACCATCTGTTAAATAGAAATATCAATAAAAGGGTTGCGTAACATTATAATTATAAGTATTATACCAACCCGAAATTACTTGAAACCTTAAGGAATTAAGTAGTTGTTTTCTGAAATGGGTTGTTAGCTCAGTCGGTAGAGCAGCGGACTTTTAATCCGTTTGTCGAGCGTTCGAATCGCTCACGACCCACCACACTCTCTAGAAAATTCATCAATCAATCAATTATTTTTTATTAGCCCTTTATAAAGCTTGCTAAGGTGTTAATGGAATAATTTTATTTTGTATTAACAATGTTGGATTGGTGAGAGGATTGCTTCTTATCGTTATCGAAATGCTTTGTAGGTGGAAAAAGGGAGATATCTCCCTTTTTAAGGTTATTTATTCTTGGCTGCTAATTCAATAATTTTCATTGTTACTTCAAATGATTTAAGAAATGATGATAATGGTAAAAATTCAAAGCATGAATGGAAGTTATGAGCGCCAGTAAAGTAATTTGGCGTGGTAAGCCCTCTAGCAGAAAGAGCAGAACCATCGGTTCCTCCACGCATTGCGATGGTTTTTGGTTGAATATTGAGTTGTTCAAATGATTGATAAATTAAATCAATACAGCGACGGTCATTACCTAAATAGTTAGCGATATTGCTATAGGTATCGGTAATGTTACACTCAATTTTTGCTTTTGGATATTTTAAGCTAATAAAACGTATAACTTCTTGTATATAAGCCTTACGCGCCTCATACTTAGCTAAATCAAAGTCACGAATACTCATTTTTAATGTTGTGGTACTTTGATTACCAACGATATCATTAAACCAAAAATACCCTTCTTTGCCTTCGGTATGTTCTGGTGTTTCAAAGCTATCAAAACAGTTAATAATGTCATTGGCAATGCCGATAGGATTGATTAAAACATTTTTAGCAGACATAGGATGAGCAGAGATGCCTTCAATTTCAATAATGGCTGAGCCAGCATTGAATGTCTCATAAACGACTTCACCTAACTCACAACAATCGATTGTGTAAGCAAAATCAGGCTTGAAACGGTTTAAATCCAGTTTTTTTGCACCATTTAAGCCAACTTCTTCATCGGGTACAAAGGCAACATAAATATCGCCATATGTATAATTTTGTTGTTGTAATTGCTCTAACATAGTCATCACAATGGCAATGGCTGCTTTATTATCCGCACCAAGTACGCTGGTACCATCAGTGACAATCAATTCATCATTGAGATATTTATTCAGTTCGGGATGCTGATCGACTTTAAACCAAATATTTTTATCTTTGTTTAATAGAATATCTTGGCCAGTAAAGGTTACTCTCTGTGGCTTAACTTTATCTGATAAGGCAACATCGACAGTATCAAGATGGGCAACATAGCCAATTTTAGGCGCATTTGGGTTATTGCCGGGGAGCTTAGCCGTTACAATACTATGTTCATCAAGATGAACATCTTGTAGATTAAGCTCGATTAACTCTTGTTTAAGTAATTTGGCTAATTCTGCTTGCCCTAGAGTTGAGGGCACATGTGCGCAACCAATAGCGCTTTGGCTTGGAACGTTGACATAGCGTAAAAAACGTTTAACTAGTTGTTCGGTAATATTCATAATATTTTGACTCCTTGTGGTGACTAATTATTTACTGGCGGGTAAACATAACCGCTATCAAAACCAATTGGTAGGCCGAAGAACCAAAAAAGTAATAAGTTTATCGTTAATGCAATAAGCAGTGCAGCGGTATAAGGAATCATCATTGAACTTAATGTACCTACACCTGTGTTTTTACAGTATTGCTGGCAATAGGCAATAATCAGAGGGTAAAAAGCAAACATAGGCGTACTAACATTAACCGCAGAACTAATGCGGTAAGCGGCTTGAGTTAATTCTGGCGAGATACCAACAGACATAAGCATAGGCACAAAAATCGGCGCTAAAATAGCCCACTTCGATGATGCCGAGGTAATTAACACATTTAACATACTTGTTAGAATGATCACACCAAATATGGTTACAACTGGAGGCAGATGCAGTGCTTTTAATAAATCGGCGCCACCAATTGCAATTAATGTTCCAATTTGTGAATGAGAAAAGACATATAGAAATTGAGCACAAAAGAAAGCAAAAACAATGAATGGAATAAGTGATTTAGTGATATTTTCCATTGATTTTACTATATCGCGTGATGATTTAAATGTACCAGTTATAAAACCATGTATTAAGCCTGGAATAGCAAAAAATACAAATAATAATGGCACAATAATTTGCATAATTGGAGCCTTATTGCTTGTCATGCTTCCATCAGATGCACGCAATAAAGAGTTTTCTGGTAACAATAATAAAATTAAACCAATAGCAATAATTATAAAGACAATTGAAGCTACTTTGAAAGCACGATTTTCAACGGGTGTAATCGCTGGCGAGTTGGCAATGTTATCTAATTTTAGATCACTATTTAAAGGCATGGTTGCATTTAATCGAGGCTCGACAATTTTATCGGTAACAAACCAGCAAGCTAATAGTACAAAAAAGGTACCGCCAAAACTTAAGAAATAGTTACAAAGTACATTGACTTGATAAGATGGATCAATAATTTGTGCTGCACTTTGAGTAAAACCTTGCATGATTGGATCGATAATAGATGGTGTATAGCTTGAACTAAATCCACCAGCTAATCCAGCGAATGAAGCCGCAATCCCAGCTAACGGGTGGCGACCAATTGCATAGAACATCATAGCCGATACAGGCATTAAAATCACATAAGCTGAGTCAGCAGCAATGTGGCAAACCATACTGACAAAAATCACTGATGGTGTGACTAAATTTTTCGGGGTAATAGCCAGTAATTTTTTGAGTAGCACATGGATATAACCACTGCTCTCAGCAATACCTATGCCTAATGTCGCCACAATTGTAATTCCAAGCGGTGGAAAGTTGATAAAATTAGGTACCATCTTAGTAAAAAAAGTAACAAGATGCTCAGGCGCTAACATATTAACAACAACAAGCTTATCTTGCGTGACAGGATTAATATAGTTAAAACTCACAAAAGAAAGCAATAGCGAAGCAACAAAACAGATGACTAAAGCATAGAAAAAAAGAGTGGTTACATCGGGGATTTTGTTTCCAATTCGTTCAATAGTATTTAGAAAACCCCCTGTTCTTATTGGTGACGGATTTGTTGTCTGATTCATAATAAAATTAGTGTAAATATTGTTCGAATTGACAATCTAACACATATTTATAATGTGGGCAAATAACGTTGTTTTATACTGAAATTATCCTTTTTCTGAATATTTTTTACATCACTATTTTTTACCTAATTGATGTGGTTGGTATTGTGTCAAAAGTGCATTCCAAAGATGAACAAAAGATTAATTTTATAAGAGATAATGTTAAATTTATACGCTAGCGGCTTACCTAATAAAAGGCAAAGTTTATTGAAAAAAGCATGGTGGTTTTAAGCGATAGTTTGTAGACTATGCATCATTATCCGTTTTAGGTTGTATACTTTGTATATAAATTAAATATGAATCTTTTAAAATCTTTAGCAACCGTAAGTTCCATGACAATGGTTTCCCGTGTATTAGGTTTTGTGCGCGATGCCATTATTGCGCGTTTTTTTGGCGCAGGCATGGCGACCGATGCTTTTTTTGTTGCTTTCAAATTGCCTAATTTGCTACGGCGTATTTTTGCTGAAGGCGCCTTTTCTCAAGCCTTTGTGCCCATTCTGGCTGAATATAAGAATCAACAAGGTATTGAGGCAACACGTACTTTTGTTGCTTATATAGCTGGGCTTTTAACCTTAGTATTAGCTTTTGTCACCTTAATTGGCGTTGTTAGCGCACCTTTTATTATAATGTTAACGGCTCCCGGATTTATGCAAGAGTCAACCGAAAAATTTGAGCTTGCAACGACCATGTTGCGTATAACCTTTCCTTATATCTTTTTTATATCACTGGCTTCACTTGTTGGCGCGATACTCAATACATGGAATCGCTTCTCTGTTCCTGCTTTTGTTCCAACACTATTGAATGTCAGTATGATTCTATTCACGCTATTTTTGACTCCTTATTTTAACCCTCCAGTATTAGCGCTTGCTGCATCGGTTGGTGTAGGTGGTATTTTGCAATTACTGTATCAGCTTCCCTATTTAAAAAAAATTGGCATGTTAGTGTTGCCACGTATTAGTTTTAAAGATAGTGGTGTTTGGCGAGTCTTGAAACAGATGGGACCGGCAATTTTAGGGGTGTCAGTAGGGCAAATCTCTTTAATTATTAATACGATTTTTGCCTCATTTCTAGTTTCAGGATCGGTCTCATGGATGTATTATGCAGACCGCTTAATGGAATTTCCTGCTGGCGTGCTTGGCGTAGCATTAGGTACGATTTTATTACCCTCGTTAGCGAAAAGTTTTTCTAAAGGTGATCATAAGCAATATTCTGAGGTATTAGATTGGGGATTGCGACTTTGTTTTTTACTGGCTTTGCCAAGTACCGTGGCATTAGGCGTTATTTCTCGTCCTCTTATATCAACATTATTTGAGTATGGGCAATTTACCCTAAATGATACCTTAATGACACAGCGAGCCTTAGTGGCTTATTCTATCGGTCTACTTGGATTGATTTTAATTAAAGTGTTAGCACCCGCATTTTATTCGCGTCAGGATATTAAAACTCCCGTCAAAATTGCAATTGTTACGTTAATTTTAACACAGCTAATGAATCTTGTTTTTATTGGGCCATTACAGCATGCAGGCCTTTCACTATCCATTGGTTTAGCCGCTTGCTTTAATGCTGGATTATTGTATTGGCAACTGCGTAAAAAACAACTTTATCAACCCCAACCTGGTTGGTATCTCTTTTTAATTAAAGTCATTATTGCCGTAATATTAATGTCCACAGTGTTATGGTCTGGCTCACAGCTATTACCTGATTGGTCAACGGGTTCAATGTGGGTTCGTATAGGGCGATTATTTTTATTGGTAATTGTTGGCATCGTTGTTTATTTTGCATCATTGATTGCTATGGGATTTAAGATTAAACACTTTATTAAACGAATTGATTAACAACAATCAATAATTAAAATTTTGTTAAAAATTTTAGGTAACAGGAACGTTTAAGTAAAAATTAATAAGCAAATAAGATGAATAAAGTGTCTTTTTTACTCTCCCCATTATTGATGGTGTAGTTTATTTTTATTGAGTTGTTTTTTTCGATGTATTTCGCATTTTTGCAATACCATTACCAAACTTTTTTAGACGTATTTTGGTCACTAGATTTTGATACTTCAATTTATTTTTATCAAAATAAATTTGTAGATACATTATGGGTTTTT
>NZ_LZGX01000040.1:0-40526 GCF_001690825.1 Gilliamella sp. Fer1-1 | reverse complement strand
TCACCCGTCCGCCACTCGTCATCAAGTGCAAGCACTCATGTTACCGTTCGACTTGCATGTGTTAAGCCTGCCGCCAGCGTTCAATCTGAGCCATGATCAAACTCTTCAATTTAAAGTTTGATGCTCAATAACTGTCTCTGACATATTCAAATGAATCTTCAGTGTCACTTATCAAGACTTAATTTTTTAGTCCGTAGACTTTAATCTTTTGTCTCGCAAGTGCCCACACAGATTGTCTGTTTCTTATTTTTAAAGAGCTAACAGCTTTTTTAAATCAATCAACCTTCCGTTAATTTACTTCGCTGTCTCAAGGGTTGCGTATGTTACGCATTTCACTTGTCCACGTCAACCCTCTATTTCATAAAATTCTTTTTTTTTATTTCAAATGAATATTTTTTAGTCAAAATACAAGGTTAGAAGGTTATTTTTAGCTGATTAATTGCATTAACCGCTTTTTTAATTGCTTCTTCTACTGTTGCTGCTTTAGCTAAAGCAACTCCCATTCGTCTTATTCCGTTAACTTCAGGTTTACCAAATAAGCGTAAATCAGTACCTGGAACATTTAATACTTTGTCCAAATTAGAAAAAGTAATGTGATCAGAGTTACCATTTGCTAACAATACCGCTGATGCACTTGGACCATATTGCTCAATTAAAGGTATTGGTAATCCTAAAATAGCTCTAGCATGCAATGCAAACTCTGAGATGTTTTGTGATATTAATGTAACCATACCTGTATCATGTGGTCTTGGTGATACTTCACTAAACCAAACCTGATCGCCTTTAACAAACAGCTCTACACCAAATACCCCATACCCCCCCAAAGCTTCGGTTATCTTCATAGCGATATCTTTAGCTAAACATAATGCATTAGCTGACATCTGCTGCGGTTGCCAAGATTCTCGATAGTCGCCTTTTTCTTGACGGTGGCCAATAGGTTCACAATATAAAATCCCGTTAATATGCCTAACAGTTAATAGCGTAATTTCATAATCAAAATCAACAAAACCTTCAATAATAACTTTACCCCTACCTGCACGGCCACCTTCTTGTGCATATTTCCATGAAAATTCAATATCAGCTTCACTTCTTACTAAAGATTGCCCTTTTCCCGAAGAACTCATTACAGGTTTAACTAAACAAGGGAAACCTATTTCTTTAACTGCAAGCTTATACTCGGCTTCATTTAATGCAAAACGATATGGTGAAGTTGGCAATTTGAGTTCTTCTGCGGCTAAACGACGTATACCTTCACGGTTCATGGTTAATTGCGTCGCTTTAGCTGTAGGAATAACTACAAATCCTTCTTTTTCTAATTCTAATAAAGTATCGGTGGCTATTGCTTCTATTTCAGGAACAATATAATTAGGTTTTTCTATCTCAATAATTTTTCTAAGCTCATCACCGTCTAGCATATTAATAATATGAGAACGATGTGCAACTTGCATGGCTGGCGCATTAGCATAACGATCAACAGCAATAACTTCACACCCAAAACGCTGCAATTCAATGACAACCTCTTTGGCTAATTCACCTGCACCACAAAGTAATACCTTTGTTGCACTTAATGATAATGGTGTTCCTATTTTTGCCATAATATTCTCTTATAGATTTATATCACTGTATTTTAATTAATAAGCTTAAAATAAAAATCGGGATAATTATCCCGATTTTTCTCAATTTAAAATTATACTGAATATGGATCTCGTAAAATCATAGTTTCACTTCGATCTGGCCCTGTTGAAATAATATCAATTGGTGTTTCGGTTAGTTCTTCAATCCGTTTTATATAGGCTTTCGCTGCTTGTGGTAAAGCATCATAACTTTTAACACCAAAAGTTGATTCACTCCAGCCTGGCATTGACTCATACACAGGCTTAACTAAGCCCCACTCTTCAGCAGACGCTGGAGCATTTTTTATCACATCTCCATTTGGTAATTGATAACCAATGCAGATCTTAACCTCTTTAAGCCCATCTAGCACGTCGAGTTTAGTTAAACAAAATCCAGATACAGAATTAAGTTGTACCGCTTTGCGAACAGCAACTGCATCAAGCCATCCTGTACGACGACGACGGCCTGTTGTTGCCCCAAATTCATTACCTTGCTTACAAAGGTACTCTCCTGTTTCATCAAATAATTCCGTTGGGAATGGACCAGCACCAACTCGTGTAGAATAGGCTTTAACAATACCTAATACATAACCAACGTAACGCGGACCAAAACCAGATCCCGTTGCTACACCACCAGCGGTGGTATTAGAAGAGGTAACAAAAGGATAAGTACCATGATCGATATCAAGTAATGTACCTTGTGCACCTTCAAACATAATTCTCTCACCTTTTTTGCGTGCATCTTCTAAAAGAGTGGGAATATCAGCAATCATAGAAACTAAAATATCTGCTATTGCCAATGTGTCGTTTAGAACTTTTTGATAATCAACTGCTTCTGCTTTGTAGTAATTAACTAATTGAAAATTATGATACTCCATAACTTCTTGTAATTTTTCAGCGAAAGCTTGGCGATCACGTAAATCACCAACTCGAAGCCCGCGCCGAGCTACTTTGTCTTCGTAAGCAGGGCCAATACCACGCCCTGTTGTTCCAATTGCTTTGCTACCACGGGCTTTTTCCCGAGCCTGGTCTAACGCAATATGGTAAGGTAAAATTAAAGGACATGATTCAGAAATAAGGAGCCTGTCTTTAACAGGTATACCGCTATTTTCTAGCTCTTTCATTTCTTTCATTAGAGCATCAGGGCAAAGTACTACACCATTTGCAATAATACTTATCACATCATTGCGTAAAATTCCTGATGGAATTAAATGTAATACTGTTTTTTCACCATTAATCACTAATGTATGACCAGCATTATGCCCACCTTGATAACGAACAACATATTTTGCTTTTTCTGTGAGTAAATCAACAACTTTACCTTTGCCTTCATCACCCCATTGTGTTCCTAGCACAACAACATTATTACTCATAGATTATTTATCTCATTCTGTTATTTATTAGATTTTAATTTCATATATTGAAAAAATTGACTATCAGGACTAATGACCAAAATATCATGACCTGTAAAGCTTTGTTCGTAAGCTTTTAAACTACGAATAAAACTAAAAAACTCCATATCTTTACCAAAAGCATCGGCATAAAGTTTAGCTGCATTTGCATCACCTTCACCACGAATAGATCGAGATTGGCGTTCAGCTTCAGATAAAATCTTTGTAACTTCTAATGTAGTCTCTGCTCGTATTTCATCAGCCTTTTTAACCCCTTGGAAACGTTGGTTTTGCGCGACAACTTTCCGAGCTGCTTTCATTTGTTCATAAATTGAATTAGATATTTCCTGAGGAAAATTAACTTTCTTTATACGGACATCAATGACTTCAACACCAAAAGATCTCATACTGGTTTTATTATTTTCAGAATCTTTTTCAACCTCACTAATAATACCTTCAGTAGATTCATTTTTAGCCGCTTCTTGTGCTGTGCCATTTAAAGCATCTTTTACACGTGTCATAATAGAATTGCGAGAGTTATTATTGGTGTCATTAATAATATCAATGATATCTAATTTACCAACTTCGGCTCTTAAACGGCCATTTAACCGAGCAAGCAATAGGTTTTCAACACTATTACCACCTGCAATAGTTTCATAGTACCGATTAAAGTCAACAATCTTCCATTGTACAAAATAATCAACAACTAAATCTTTATTTTCACGTGTTATAAACTTTTGTTCTTTACCAACATTATCAGAACTATTTGTTGTTTGAATTTTAGCATCAACAACTTTTACATTATCCATTCCAGGGATTTTAAAATGTAATCCAGGATCTGATAATCTTATAATTTTATTAAATCGTAAAACTATACCCCGAGTTCCTTCTTCAATAACATAAGCGCTAGAAAAAAACACACCAATTAAAACAAATATTATAGGAATCAATAATTTGCGCATACTTTCTCCTTATCTTCCCATAAATCGCGCAGTTCGCGTACTATTGCTGGTGCTAATGGTATTATTTGTATTGCTATTAACCTCTTTTGATAATTCTTGTGTCGTCTGAGGTTGATGTTTTATTGTTTCAGAAGAGATCGCCATATTAGAATTATATTCACTATTTTCATTTAATAAAGCCATTGGTTCAGAATGCTTTTCATTTGTATTTTTCAATAGTTGCTCTAGAGGTAATACCATTAAATTTCCGCTTTTATCGTTAACCAAAATTTTTTTCGTTTTAGCCAATACTCTTTCCATAGTTTCAATATATAAGCGTTCTTTAGTAATTTCTGGCGCAGCCTTATATTGTGGTAAGATTTTTTCAAAACGAGCGACATCACCAGCAGCTTCAAGTTCTACTTTAACTTTATAAGCATTTGCATCTGCTAGAATTCTTGCGGATAGACCTTCAGCTTGTTGAACTTGCTTAACTTTTTCAGCAGCAGCTTTATTTATTTCACGCTTTTTATCTTCTCGAGCATTCATTGCATCGTTAAAAGCTTCTTGTACAGCTTCAGGAGGACGAGCTGATTGGAAATTAAGATCCACTATACTAATTCCCATATCATAATTATTAATCACATTAACCAACTCATCTTTAGTGCGAGTTTCTAATGCGGAACGCCCATCAGTTAAAATATCATCCATACTTGAGCTACCTACTTCTGTGCGTAAAGCACTATCTGCAGCTTGTTGTAGGCTGTCTTTAACATTAGTGACCTTAAATAAATATTTTATAGGATCGTTGATACGATATTGCACATTCATCTCAACAAAGACCAAATCTTCACCTGTTGTTATCATAAATCCATTTACATTAAAATTGTGCGTACCTTGTGTATCAACTTTATACACTTTATCAATTAATGGTGGACTCCAATTTAATCCAGGTTGAATAATTTCGGGCTGAACTTGACCAAATCGGGTAATAACACCACGTTCGCTTTGATTGATAGTGTAAAAACCATTTCCACCCCAAAGAAGAGCAAGAACAATTATTATAGCACCAACAATTTTCGACGTATCGATCGGTAATTTAATGCCTGATGAACCGTTATTATGGTTACCTGAATTACTTTTCCTTAAGAGGTCTTTGATTTTATCAAATAAATCACCTAATGAATTATTGGGTGTTTTTTTGTTATTGCTTCCCCATGGATCATTATCTTGTCCGTTATTTCCGGGCTGATTCCACGCCATATTTTATATGCTCCATTTAACAATTAGTTATTATTTTGCTTATTGATTAAGTATAACAGATCTGGTTCTTGTTTACAGAGGCGATTCCATTCAATAGAGGGAATTCTCACATCTAAATAAAAACTACCATCCTCACTAATAAGCTCATGTTCAACCGCATTTAACTGATATAAACGGCTTCTTAGTTTTGCTAAGTAAGCTGGCAAGCTTAAATGGCAAACTTGAATTTGCTTAGCTAATCTTTCTTTCAAAGCAATAAATAATTGATCTAATCCTAAACCATTTTGTGCAGAAACCCAAACTCGAATTGGTATACCATTTTCATCTCGATCAATACCTGGCAGTTTACCCTCAATTAAATCGATTTTGTTCATAACGAGTAGTGTTGGTATTTCGTGAGCATCAATTTCAAGCAATACTTCATCAACAGCATGCATATTATCCAATAAATTAGGATCCGCTGCGTCAACAACATGTAATAATAAAGTGGCTTCTTGAGTTTCAAGTAATGTTGCTTTAAAAGCCGCAATAAGATCATGTGGCAAGTGACGAATAAAACCGACCGTATCGGCTAAAACAACTTCACCAACATCATCAACTACGATTCGTCGCAGCGTTGGATCGAGTGTAGCAAATAACTGATTAGCAGCATATACATCAGCCTTTGTTAAGGCATTAAATAGTGTCGATTTTCCGGCATTTGTGTAACCAACTAAAGATATTGTTGATAGATCAGCTTTATTTCTTGATTGACGATTTTGATTTCGCTGTTTTTCAACTTTAGCCAACCTTGATAAAATTAATTGAATACGATGGCGAATCAATCGTCTATCAGTTTCTAATTGAGTTTCACCAGGACCACGTAAGCCAATACCACCTTTTTGCCGTTCTAGATGAGTCCAACCTCGCACTAATCGTGTCGAAAGATGTTTTAACTGAGCTAGCTCAACTTGCAATTTACCTTCATGCGTTCTAGCTCGTTGGGCAAAAATATCAAGAATTAATCCTGTTCTATCCACAACGCGGCATTTACATAGTTGTTCTAAGTTACGTTCTTGAGAAGGAGTTAAAGTATGATTGACTAAAATAACAGAAGCATCGAGTTGTTTAACTTTTTCAGCTATTTCTTGTGCTTTACCTTCACCAATGAAATATTTGGCTTGCGGCGATTTTCTTGAGGTCGTCACAATATCGAGAATCTCTATTCGAGCAGAAGAAACTAATACTTCAAACTCTTTAAGATCCTCAATATTGCTTTCTTGAGGGAAAAATACATGGACTAATAAGGCAGTCTCACCGCCTTTATATCGCTCAAACAATCAGAATCTCCACTGAAATATCAGCTTTCACTTCCCTCTTCAGGCTGAGATACGAGTCCAGAAATAGGTCTAGAAGGTACGACCGTCGAAATGGCATGTTTATATACCATTTGGCTTACAGTATTTTTTAGCAAAATAACAAACTGATCGAATGATTCAATTTGCCCTTGTAACTTAATACCATTAACTAAATAGATTGATACAGGAATATGCTCTCGACGAAGCAAATTTAAATAAGGATCTTGTAATGACTGCCCTTTTGACATAAGTTTATCCTTTAAAAAGTAATTATATGAAGATAAAATAAATACACTTATAAATAATCAATGTATTTTTACATACTATTTCAGATACATCTAGTATCTACCAAAATAACATAAAAAGCACTTCTCTTGAACCAATCATATAAAATTTATGCACAAATAACTAAATTTTTAATAAATTTAAACCAAAAATATAAAAAAAACACAAAATATAGATAATTTTTTTTGCATAAATTTATCTATATTACAATTATATACTATAAACCACTATGAATATTACTAATCATAATATTTTTTGGAAAATTGAATCCATATTATCATTATTTAACCATGTAATAGGTTGCTTCCAACCACGAAGCCAAGTAATTTGTCTTTTCGCTAATTGCCGTGTAGCACAAATACCTTTAAATATCATTTCATCATAACTTATATCACCATTTAAATATTCCCACATTTGCCGATAGCCGACACAACGGATAGCGGGCAAATTTAAATGCAAATCAGATCGTTGCATAAGCGCTTTTACTTCATTCTCAAATCCTTGATCTAACATCTGTAAAAAACGCTGCTCAATACGTTCATGTAATTGTGCCCTATCTTGTGGCATAATAGCAAACTGCATAATATCATATGGCAATGCCTCACCACTTTCTTGTGTAAGCTCAGTTAAACTTTTACCTGAGATTAAATAGACTTCTAAAGCACGATTAAGACGCTGTGGATCATTAGGATGAATGCGTTCAGCCGAAACAGGATCAACTTTTTTTAACTCTTCGTGAATAGCTTGCCAACCTAATTTATTGGCTTTTTCCTCTATTTGTTGACGAATTTCACTATTGGCCGCTGGTAGCGGTGAAAGGCCTTCAATCAAAGCCTTAAAGTAAAGCATTGTTCCACCAACTAACAATGGAATCCGACCTTCTTTTAAGGTTTTTTCAATTTCAACAATGGCATCATGCCTAAAATTTGCTGCTGAGTAGCTCTCTGCTGGATCACAAATATCAATTAGTTTATGCGGGTATTTTTGTTGCTCTTCTTGAGTTGGTTTTGCTGTTCCAATGTTCATGCCACGATAAATAAGTGCAGAATCGACACTAATAATATCAATTGGATAACGATCATAAAGCGCCATAGCAAATGCGGTTTTACCCGATGCCGTTGGCCCCATTAATGAAATAATTTTCGGTTTAGTCATAATAAAATTGATTGAGTTAGAGATTGCATATCTATTGGATATAAAAATGATTCTTGTTGTAACAAATTAATATCTATCTGCTCTAACTGTGCTAATAATTGAATTACCTTAGATCCTCCCCAAACCTCAGTACAACTATCACAGTACTGGTTAGCTAACCAAGCAGCAATTTGAGTTGGATTGAATACTTCCTTTTCAGATGATGAGATAAAACTAATTAAAGCAGGTAAAATTTGTTGCCAGTTCATTGCTCGCAACATTTTAGGCACGTTTTGTAAATACAATTTAGCTTTATCAATATAAAACTCAAAACCTAAAAAATTTAACTGAGGTTGATAAGTAGATACAATTTGTTGCTCTTTATGATTAATTAAAATTGTTAATGGAATAAGCAATTTCTCAGAGTCTTGCGATAATAATTTAATTGCAACAACTTTTTGCTGCGCAATTGGCAATTTCATTAACATGAGTTTTTGTTGATTATCTTCAAACTTTTCAAGCAATGCTATATCCGGCTGAATAACAGTTAACACCCGACCAAATTGTACTAATGATGAGTTATCAAGCTGTTGTTGTAATGATTGTAATGGTATATTTCGCTTAGGAAATAAAGCTTCGATAACCGCTTTTTGTGGCTCAGTTATTTCATGTTCTTCTGTCGATAAAAGCGTTTTTTTCGGCTCCGATTTTTCCACATCTTGAGCAAGATCAACATTCACCAACTGACCATACAACGCATTTTCTTTTGCATAATTGCTTGGTTTTTTCGATAACTGGCTACTTGCTTGATAAATTTTTGGTGCTGTTTGTTGGTTAAAGATATTATCACCAGCTGCTTGCCTATTAGGAGGTATTGTTACTTTTTCTTCCACTTCGGTTAAATTCGACTCAAGGGCCATTACAATAGCTTGATAAACAAAATCATGAACAAGCCTTGCTTCATGAAAACGCACTTCATGCTTAGCTGGATGGACATTAACATCAACTTGTTTTGGATCTATCTGTAAAAACACTACATAGCTTTGTTGCTCACTGGTTCGGCTTACATAAGCTTGACGCAAAGCGTGATTAAGCAATTTATCTTTAATCACTCTTCCATTAACATAAAAATATTGAAGATCACTTACTTCACTACTTGTCACCCAACCTTGAATAAGCAAATCTTCATGTTGCCAATCAAGCTTTACAGACTTTTGCATAAAACCTCGACCGCAAACTAATTCGACTCTTTTTTCAATGGTCGATGAGCGATACTGTTTAACTAACTTTCCGTTATGTTGCAAATTAAAAGAGACATCAGGGCGCACTAACGCAATACGCCGAATAAATTCTTCAATATGCATAAACTCCGTTTTTTCTGTTTTCAAAAAACGGCGCCTTGCTGGCGTATTATAAAACAAGTCAAGCACTTCAACCGTTGATCCCACAGGATGGGCAGCAGGTTTAATGATCGGTTTCATATCACGCCCCTCTGCATAAACTTGCCATGCTTCGGATTGTTCAGCAGTACGTGAAGTTAATGTTAATCTAGCCACCGAGCTTATACTTGCAAGCGCTTCACCACGAAATCCAAGGCTAATAATAGCATCTAAATCATCTAATTTACTGATTTTACTTGTCGCATGACGAGCAAGCGCCAGCGCTAATTCATCTTTAGCAATGCCACAACCATTATCACGAATACGGATTAATTTACAGCCACCTTGCTCAAGGTCAATATCAATTTGAGTACTACCCGCATCAAGGCTATTTTCAACTAATTCCTTAATAACTGACGCTGGGCGTTCTACTACTTCACCTGCAGCAATTTGGTTAGCTAATTGCGGCGATAAAATATGAATTGCCATTAATGCTGTTCTCCAAATTTTGGATTTTGTTTAATATAATTTTTGATACCTTGATAAATAGCGTTAGCGATTTTCTCTTGGTGGGCATTATTACTTAGTAGTCTTTCTTCATCCTCGTTAGAGATAAAGCCAACTTCAACTAAAATTGATGGAATATCTGGCGAACGTAATACACCTAAACTTGCATGTTCTGGAACAGATTTATGCAATGGTATTGTTCCTTTCATCGCTTTTAAGACTTGCATTGCTAACTGATATCCCACTTGTTGAGAATAAGAAAACTGTAGATCTAATACTGCTTGACTTAAATGAGGATCATGATCATCACTAAGCGCATCACCAGCACCACCTAGTAATTGAGACTGTTTTTCACCTTTTTCAAGCCAACGCCCCAGCTCTGTATCTGCACGCTGAGTTGACAATACCCAAATTGAAGCCCCCGTTGCATTCCTATTTGGCGCAGCATCAGCATGAACTGAAACCAATAAATTAGCTTTATTTTTACGAGCAATTTCTGAACGTTGCGAGACAGAAATAAAATTATCACTGTCACGAGTCAGCACACCTTTAAAATTAGCATCTTTATTTAATAAGTTGGTCAGTTTTTTAGCAATTGAAAGCGTAACTGTTTTTTCATATAACTTATTTTGTCCTATTGCGCCCGAATCTTTACCGCCATGCCCCGCATCAACAGCAATCACAACTTTGGTTGCATAAGCAGAGCTACAAAGCAGTACTAACATAAAAAAAATAAGTAGTTTTTTCATTGTCTTTTAATTGTTTATTTTTATTGTGATAAATTAAGGATCACTTGGCCTTTTTCGCTTTTTGCTTGCACACAAGCAGTGCGTTCAAGCGCTAAATAAGCTAAATGAATTTCGAGATCAACATTAGGCAAGATACCGCCTGCTCGCTCAGGCCACTCAATTAAACAAATCGATCGAGAAACAAAATATTCACGAATGCCCATAAACTCTAATTCTTCAGGGTAACAAAGCCGATACAAATCAAAATGATAAACTGAAAAATCATCAAACTGATAGGGTTCTACTAACGTATAAGTTGGACTTTTTACGTTACCTTTATGGCCTAATTGTTGTAAAAAACCGCGACTAAAAGTTGTTTTTCCTGCGCCAAGATCGCCAATTAAATGGATAACAATTGTATCATCATGCTTAGACAAATAGTTTAAACACTGTTTGGCAAGTTTGCTACCAAACAAAATCGTTTGGTGCTCATTGGTTAAAATAATCGGTTTCATGATGAATTCTTTGCTCAATAATGATCTCTTATTATATACTAATAACCATTAAAGATGTACTAAACAAGATAACCTAGATTTTGTAAAAAACTTACAGGAAAACCTACGTTTCATTGTAAAAAGTGAAAAATAATGTTACATACTATTTCAACAGCAAATCCATTAGCTCTAGATCCACAACAAATATCCGCTCAAGATGCCATATTATTTTGGCAAAATGGTGTTGTTCTAGCTATCAAAAACACTCCATTATTAAATGATATTATCAGTAAAACGGCGCATTGTTATATCATCAACAGCGATATTCAAGCTCGTGGGCTAAATGATATTATCGATTCAAGACTTAAAATTATTAATATGCAACAAGTTGTTGAACTAACAGCTAACTATTTCCCACAGATAAATTGGGAATAACAACAGCACATTAAGCTTACCATTAGCGGTGTTTAAAAACTAAATAATACCCATTTGCCAAACCTAACACCTAGGTTTAATATAAATATTAACTGTAATCTGATTGTATTTAAATTTAATGGCTAATTTATTAACGCTATCGCAAATCAATAATTGTTTAAAAAATGGTGAAGTGATTGCTTACCCAACTGAAGCTGTTTTTGGTCTGGGCTGCGATCCCAATTGCGAATCAGCGGTATTAAAACTATTACAACTAAAACAGCGATCAATAGATAAGGGATTGATTCTAATTGCCAGCCATTACCAACAACTCATACCTTATATAGATGAATCAACTATCACCAACGAACAAAAAAAGTTAGCCCTTACTAATTGGTCTGAACCCATTACTTGGGTTTTTCCTAAAAATGAAAATACACCATATTTTTTGACCGGTAAATTCGATTCTATTGCTATACGGATCACGAATCATCCTGTCGTTTGTAAACTTTGTGATCTTTATGGCAAACCAATAGTTTCAACTAGTGCTAACATTTCTGCTCATCCTCCTTGTAAAACAGCTATCGAAGTTGCCAAACAGTTTGGTCCAGATTTCCCTATTTTAGATGGTGAAACAGGTCACCATACACGACCATCACAAATAAAAGACATTAAAACAGGTCAAATTTTTCGGCAAGGATAACGTTATGCAAAATTTATATATAGGTGTGATGTCCGGTACTAGCATGGATGGAATTGATATAGCTTTAGTGAATATTACCGAAAAAAAGGTTAAATCAATAGTAAGTGCATGCTATCCAATACCTAGCAATTTAAAACAGCATTTACTAACATTGTGTGAAACCAAGCAAACTTCATTACAAAATTTAGGTGAAATAGATCACAAGCTTGGTAAACTTTTTGCCAATAGTATAAATAACTTTTTAGAAAATAATAAGATAGATAAAAAACAAATTAAAGCCATTGGCTGTCATGGGCAAACAATTTATCATGCACCAAATGGTAACAACCCATTTACCCTACAAATTGGCGATGCCAATATTATTGCCGCAAAAACAGGCATTACGACTATTGCCGATTTTCGCCGTAAAGATATGGCTTATGGTGGGCAAGGCGCACCACTCGTTCCAGCTTTTCATAAAGCAGTATTGCAAAATAAACATATAAATCGCGTAATATTAAATATAGGCGGAATAAGTAATATTTCAGTACTCATTCCTAATCATACAGTTATTGGATATGACACAGGCCCAGGTAATGTGTTACTTGACGGTTGGATAAAGCAGCATTTAGGTAAAAACTATGATAAAAATGGATTATGGGCAAAAACAGGTAAAATAAATCAAGACTTATTAAACCTTTTATGTAAAGAAGACTATTTTCAAATGCCCGCCCCCAAAAGTACTGGGCGGGAGCTGTTTAACTTACCGTGGCTACATAAAAAATTAGCAGGAACAAATTTAAAAGCACAAGATATTCAAGCAACACTGGTTGAATTTACCGCTTTATCCATTGCCAATGAAATCAATAAATTAAAGATACAAAGCACGTTACCTTGTGAACTTTTAGTTTGCGGTGGGGGAGCGAAAAACCCGCTTATCATGCAAAGACTATCGGCATTATTACCTTCATGGTCAGTATTAACCACAGACACAAAAGGCATAAACGGTGATGATATGGAAGCAATCGCTTTTGCTTGGCTTGCTTATTGTAAAATCAATAATCTTCCCTCCAATATTCCTGAAGTAACTGGCGCAAACCAAGCGGTTTGTTTGGGAGTTATTTATCAATAAACTAAAAAATAGATAAAAGTTAATTAAATCAACCCAAATTTTTGTAATGCTTTTGCTATCCCATCATTATTGTTAGTATCTGTTATATATTCAGCTTTATCTTTTAACGTATCAACAGCATTCCCCATAGCAATAGGGTGATCAACAGTTAAGAACATTTCAAAATCATTCATACCATCACCAAATGCATAAGTTGGCACATCAGAAAATCCCTTAGTTTGAAGCAACTGAGTAATACCATAACCTTTAGATCCTCCATGATTAAAAACATCGACACAGTAAGGTGTATTACGAATAAAAGTTAGCTCAGGAAAAACATCACGATAATGCAATTCACCTTCCTCACACAATAATAACAACATCTGGATAGGTTCTTTTAAATAAATCTGATCATCAACGGGAGGAACGGGTTGCTTAAGGTAATGATAAAACTTCTCAGCCGGTTGGCTATGGGCGGATACACGCATCAATTCATCATTATAAAAGGATAAAGGAATATTCATTTTTTGTTTAGAATATTGATATATTCTTGCTATCACCTCTTTATCAATATCATTTGTAAAAACTTTTTCACCTTTATATAAAACAACCTGCCCATTCATACCAACAATGGAATCAATCTGAGTTCTTTTCATTAAATTAATAACTTCACAAGGTGTTCGGCCTGTTGCTATCATTGGAGTAATATTATTTTGTTTTAATTTTTTTATAGCTTCAATAGAACTAGGTAATATATCAATCTGACTATTAAATAGTGTGCCATCTAAATCAAAAAAAACGATAGCTTCAGGTTTTTCATTCATATTACAAATCCAAAATATGTTTAATAAAAGGAATAGTTAATTTTCGTTGTTGTGCAAGCGTTGCAACTTCAAACTTTTCTAACAAAGAAAATAATGTGCGCATATCACGGTTAACACGTTTTAATAAAAATAACCCAACTTCTGTTGATAATTCAAAACCACTTAATTGTGCTCTTAATTGTAAAGCTTTAAGCTTATCATCGTCACTAAGTTCTTTTAATTGATAAACTTGTCCCCAAGATAACCGAGAAACTAAATCAGGTAATATAAAAGAAATTTGTTTAGGAGGTGCACTTGCCGTTATCAGTAATTTACTCACATTTTTTTCAGTCAAACGATTAAATAAATCAAAAATAGCCTCTTCCCAATCTCGATGGCCAGCTATTGCATCAATATCATCTAAACAGACTAAATCATAATTATCTAACCCCTGTAAAATTTCAGGTACTAAATGATAATATTGCTTCAACGGGATATAACTAGCTAATTTGTTTTGGCTTGATGCGTGTAAAAGGTGCGTTCGACCCGCAGCGCTAACCGACCATATATAAAAGATATTAAACCCCTCTTTACCTAATAAGGATTGCAATGAATCAGACAATAATCGATTATCGCCTACATAAAAACTATCAAAAGTTTCATTATTGGGTAACGAAAAAGGTAAAGGCAACTGCGAAAGAGTAATAAAATAACCTCATAATAAAAATACAATTATGTTAAGTATAAATTTGCTTTTACAAAAATCAATCACTTTTGTAGAAAAGAAAAATATCCTGCCCCTTAAATTATTTAATGTGTACTTTAATTGCACAAAACAGGTTAATCTACTTTTTAATAGATAAACTAAGGCTAAATCAAATCCCCTCTATTTATATAAATACAATTTTCTTATTATAAAATAGTTTAACCATCTTACCCACAAAAAAATGGCTATACTAAATTTATTTTTTAATAATAATTTTCCTCGACAGCAATGAGTGCAAGTGCTAATAATTCGATCATCAGGCTTAACGCATAAAGTTCATAAAGATCTTTTGCAATCACAGCTACCTTACCACCTAATAGAAAAGGACAATCGTCTATTCAACCAAGATAAATTGCACTAGCAATTCCTTTTTCCAATAAGGTAAAACAGGCTCAGTAGGTGATACCACCATATGTGAGCGATTATTTTAGATTAAATGTTATAGAAAAGTTTTATACTAGTATGTCTTGATCGCACATTGATCTTTTCAACTGATCCTATTAGATATTTTAAAATAGATCATCGGTATAAGTATAAAATTCAAGCAAACGAACTTATTTTTTTGTGGATAACTCTGTGATAAATTAGGATCACAAGCTGTTATAATCGCATTAATAACTTAATTCAAAAAAACATCTGTGGATAAATTTAGTAGTTATAAACAAGTATACACAAAAAAAGATCCGATCAATTCACAGAATTAGATCACAAATAAGATCTTATAAAATATCTATAAAAATAAGTTATCAACAAAAAGGATCCTATTAAATAATAATAAAAATAAAAGATCATCTAAAAGATCTTATTTAATTTAGATCGCGATCGAAATAGATCATTTGACGTAATCGAAAAGATGAGTAAAATTCCCTACGCTAAATAACTAGATCACAGGATCTAAATTAGCGATCATCTATACACAAATAAATACGAGGCTTTTTTATGTTTTATCCAGATCTTTTTGATGTCATCGTTGTTGGTGGTGGTCATGCAGGAACAGAAGCCGCAATGGCATCAGCGAGAATGGGACGAAAAACACTGCTTTTAACCCATAATATCAATACATTAGGACAAATGTCCTGTAATCCTGCTATTGGCGGTATAGGTAAAGGTCATTTGGTAAAAGAAATTGATGCTATGGGTGGTCTAATGGCACATGCTATTGATCATGCAGGGATCCAATTTAGGATCTTAAACAGTAGTAAAGGACCCGCTGTGCGAGCAACAAGAGCACAAGCAGACAGATCACTGTACCGTAAAGTGATCCGCACTACTCTTGAAAATCAAGAAAATTTAATTCTCTTTCAACAATCTGTTGAAGACGTGATCATTGAAAACGATCAAATAACAGGTGTCAAAACACAAATGGGCATTTCATTTAAAGCTAAAGCTGTTGTTTTAACAACGGGTACTTTTTTAGATGGAAAAATTCATATAGGGCTTGATAATTATAGTGGTGGTCGCACAGGGGATCCAGCATCAATAGGTTTATCAAAATCATTACACCAATATCCTTTTAGAATGGGGCGACTAAAAACAGGTACGCCACCACGAATTGATGCGAGAACAATTGATTTTTCAAAACTAGGCACTCAATATGGTGATGATCCAGTACCCGTATTTTCATTTTTAGGTAATGCAAGTGAGCATCCTAAACAGATCCCTTGTTATATCACAAGTACTAACGAAACAACCCACGAGATCATTCGAAATAGCTTAGATCGTAGCCCTATGTATACAGGGGTAATTGAAGGTGTAGGACCTAGATATTGTCCATCAATTGAAGATAAAATAATGCGCTTTGCTGATCGTAATTCGCATCAGATCTATTTAGAGCCTGAAGGATTAGACAGTAACGAAATCTATCCAAATGGGATCTCAACAAGCTTACCGTTTGATGTACAACTTGCATTTGTACGTAGCATGAAAGGATTAGAAAATGCCAACATTGTAAGACCTGGTTACGCGATCGAATATGATTATTTTGATCCAAAGGATCTTAAGCCAACACTGGAAAGCAAAGTGATCAAAGGGCTATTTTTAGCGGGACAGATCAATGGCACAACGGGCTATGAAGAAGCTGCTGCACAAGGTATGCTTGCTGGCTCAAATGCTGCGCGTTTTGTTTTTGATCAAGATCAATGGTATCCAAGCCGTGATCAAGCTTATTTAGGAGTACTCGTTGATGATCTTTGTACTCTTGGTACCAATGAACCTTACCGCATGTTTACTTCACGTGCTGAATATCGTTTAATGTTACGTGAAGATAATGCTGATATTCGTTTAACAGAAATAGGCCGTAAGCTAGGGATGGTTGATGATTATCGTTGGCAGCGCTTTAACGAAAAATTTGAAGCAATCGAACAAGAAAGAGCGCGTTTACGCGATATTTGGGTACACCCCCATATTGAAACGATTGATGAAGTCAATGCTGTTTTAAGCGCTAATTTAACCAAAGAAGCTAATGGTGAAGAGTTGCTTAAGCGACCAGAAATGAGTTATAACACATTGAAAACGCTTTCTTTATTTTCACCAGGATTATCAGATGCACAAGCTGCAGAACAGGTTGAAATTCAAGTTAAATATGACGGTTATATTAAATTGCAAATTGAAGAAATTGAACGTCAAAAACGCAATGAACAAACACTTATTCCTGAACATATTGATTATGCCGAAATATCTGGATTATCGAATGAAGTTGTGGCTAAATTAAAACAACACAAGCCTGTTTCTATTGGGCAAGCGTCGCGTATTTCTGGTATTACGCCGGCTGCTATTTCAATGTTGTTGGTTTATTTAAAAAAGAAGAATTATGTTAAAAAAGAAACTTATTAATCTGATTGATCAAACGGATCTTTTGATCACGGAATTACAAATAGATCAATTGATCCATTATGTTGAAATGCTCAACAAATGGAATAAGGCTTATAACTTAACGGCGATCCGCGATCCTAATGATATGTTAGTGAAGCATATTATCGATAGCTTAATTGTATCGCCTTATTTAACAGGTAAAAGCTTTATTGATGTAGGAACAGGCCCTGGTTTACCAGGTGTTCCTTTAGCGATTATTAATCCTGAAAAACAATTTGATTTAGTTGATAGCTTAGGTAAGCGTATTCGCTTTTTAAAGCAGGTACAGTTTGAATTAAAATTAACAAACATAAATCCTGTGCAAAGTCGTATTGAAGAGTACACTGAAAAAAAATTTGATGGGGTTATTAGTCGTGCATTTGCCTCTTTGCAAGATATGCTAAGTTGGTGTAAACACCTTCCTAATGAGCGAGGGCTTTTTTATGCATTAAAGGGAAGTGATATTGATTCCATTCCTAATGGTTTTACGCTTAAACAAAATATTAAATTAACTATACCTGAATTAAATGCTGAAAGATGTTTAGTTATTATTAAGTAGCTTTATACTAAAGCATCTACATAATTTTAAACATCTTTACAAGGTTAATTTTTACGTTTTTTTAGGTAGGCTTTTATACCATCAACAATTGCTTTAGATACTTGATTTTGAAAAGCTGCTGTTCTTAATTTCTTTTCTTCAGTAGTATTACTAATAAAAGCAGTTTCTACTAAAACAGACGGGATATCTGGTGCTTTTAGTACCGCAAATCCTGCTTTTTCAAGAGAAGGTTTATGCAGCTTATTAATCTTCTTCATTTGGCTTAAAATAGCATTACCCAGTAAAACCCCATTATTTAAAGTTGTTTTTTGCACTAAATCTAAAATGGTATTGTCCAAATATTTATCGCCACTACGACTTACTCCCCCAATTTGGTCGGCTTCATTTTGGGTTTGTGCCAGATAGCTTGCTGCAGAACTACTTGCCCCACGTGTTGATAATGCAAAAACAGAAGATCCACCAACTGAACGATTAGCAAATGCATCAGCATGGATAGAAATAAAAAGATCTGCATGCAAAGATCGTGCTTTAGCTACTCGTACTTTTAAAGGTATAAACACATCTTCATTACGCGTCATATAAACTTTTATGTTGGGCTCTTTTTTTAGCAAATTGTAAGTGCGACGTGCAATTTGTAAAACAATGTCTTTTTCACGGGTTTTATTATAGCCTATAGCACCGGGATCTTCACCGCCATGCCCTGGATCTAACATAACAACAATTGGCGCGTTTTTCTTTTTATTAGCCGGTGTTTTTATTTCAGATTGTTTTTTATTAAGATTTCCAGATTTATACTCTTCTAACAGAGCAAGTAAAGGATCAGCATCGGAAGTTGAAGCGGGTTTAGATGGATAAAGATCCATCACCAAACGATGCTTAAATTTCGCAATTGGCGATAAAGTAAAAGTATTTGGTTGGACGCCTTGTTTTAATTCGATCAGTATTCTAACCGTTTTTGGGTCACGTTGAACAACACGTATCGATTTAATATAAGGATCGTTTTTTAAAACTTTTGAAGATATATTTTTTAATGTTGTATTTAAATTGACATCACTGATATCAATTGCGATTCTTTCGGGGTTACTCAATAAAAAATGCTTGTATTTTAAACTAATATTGGATTCTAAAGTGATCCTAGTATAAGTAGATGAAGGCCAAACTCGCACAGCAACAATTTGTGCCATTGAAGCAGCAAAGCCTACACGAGTGACAGATAATAAACAAGTCGCAAGAATACCTTTAACTAATAGGCGCTTTGTAGGACTGAATGTTTCTGACATATTTAATCTAAACACTTTATTTTCTATATGAGTTAATCGCGAATAATAACATAAAATATAAAGATATTAAAAAGAATGATTCTTATCTTTATCTGATTTTTTTATAAAATAACCTATCCATTTTTTATGTTATAGCGATATTATTTTTTCCTTTTCTAAGATCAATGTTAGATTTTATCGTTATAAAAAGTTGGTATAGATCTTAAAACGCCATTAAATGCAATTATTCAATTAACAGTTTTTTTTTATAATCATCTATATTAATTGAAAATTTTTCACTGTATTTTCAAATCATTTTACAAAAGCTTATATAATGCTTTATTTTGGGTTGCTATGCTTATTTTATTATAGACCCTACATTCACAAAAGATTACAATATGGCTCGCTAAAATCACGGATTTAAACCCGTTTTCATTTTAACAATTAAATATAGCTGAGTTATTGATGAGCAAAAAATTACATATCAAAACTTGGGGCTGCCAAATGAATGAGTATGACTCAACAAAAATGGCTGATCTCCTTGAATCTACCCATGGTTTAACATTAACAGACAATGCCGAAGAAGCGGATATTTTATTACTAAATACCTGCTCTATTCGAGAAAAAGCTCAGGAAAAGGTTTTTCATCAATTAGGTCGTTGGAAAAATCTTAAACAACATAATCCAAATATCATTATTGGTGTTGGTGGTTGTGTTGCCTCGCAAGAAGGTGCACATATTCGTAAACGCGCCCCTTTTGTCGATATTATTTTTGGGCCTCAAACTTTTCACCGTTTACCTGAAATGATTGAACAGATTCGAAGTGGTAATGGTAACCATGTCGTTGATGTCAGCTTTCCTGAAATTGAAAAATTTGATCGCTTGCCAGAGCCTCGTAGCGAAGGACCTACTGCGTTTGTTTCTATTATGGAAGGGTGCAATAAATATTGCACTTATTGCGTCGTACCTTATACTCGCGGTGAAGAAGTTAGCCGACCTTGTGATGATGTCATTTATGAAATTGCACAACTGGCTGAACAAGGGGTGCGTGAAGTCAATTTATTAGGTCAAAATGTTAATGCTTATCGTGGCCCCACATTTGATGGTGATATTTGTTCCTTTGCAGAGCTATTACGGCTAGTTGCCGCTATTGATGGTATTGATCGTATTCGCTTTACAACTAGCCATCCGATCGAATTTACTGATGACATTATTGATGTTTATCGTGACACGCCAGAGCTTGTGAATTTTTTACATTTACCTGTTCAAAGTGGTTCAGATCGCGTATTAAACTTAATGAAACGTACGCATACCGCACTTGAATATAAATCCATTATTCGAAAATTACGTAAAGTGCGCCCAGACATTCAAATTAGTTCTGATTTTATTGTTGGTTTCCCAGGTGAAACACAAGAAGATTTTGAACAAACAATGAAACTCATTGCTGATGTCAATTTTGATTTAAGTTACAGCTTTGTTTATTCAGCTCGCCCTGGTACACCCGCTGCTGAAATGGAAGATAATGTTTCGGAAGAAGAGAAAAAGCAACGCCTTTACATTCTTCAAGAACGAATCAATCAACAAGCTATGCAATTTAGTCGTCGTATGTTAAATACGGTTCAGCGTATTTTAGTTGAAGGTCCATCCAAAAAAGACCTTATGGAATTAACGGGTCGAACGGAAAATAATCGAATTGTGAATTTTGAAGGTTGTCCTGATATGATTGGTAAGTTTGTTGACGTTGAAATTACTGATGTTTATCCAAATTCGCTACGTGGTAGAGTTGTTCGTACTGAAGATGAAATGGATTTACGTGTTAGTGAATCACCAATGTCAGTTATTTCACGCACTCGTAAAGAAAACGAGTTAGGGGTCGGTATCTATCAACCTTAAAGTAGTAATCATTAAGCCACAATGTGAGTGGCTTTTCATATTTTTTATAAAATAATAAAGATAATAAAATAACTTACGGATGAATTTAAAGGAAAAGAAAATAATATGTTTATAATATTTGGAACTCGCGGAAGAGAAGTTAACGAACATAGTGGACAATTTAATTGCCCAAATTGCTGTTCGCAACAAAACACCACTATCGATGAAAAAAAACAAAAATATACACAAATAAAAGTGGCAAAATATTTTACGTTATTTTTTATTCCTATTTTTAGTTACGAAACATTAGGACGTTATATAAAGTGTAATGAGTGCAATAGTGATTACAACGAAAACGTACTGGAATATGTGCCACCAACATTTGAAGAACAAGTTGCATCATATGTTGAACAAGAGTTAAAAAGTGGAACACCTATTTCAATGCTGATCAATAAACTAAAAGCACAGGGTCTTGATCAAGATCAATCCCAACGTGCTGTTGATCATGTTGTTTCTGGTAATATTGTGACATGTCATCATTGTAATATGGACTTTTTAACAGGTGTTGAAAAGTGTTCTTTATGTGAAGGATACATTAAAAGTTAGTTTTAATTATTAGTTTTAATTATTTGAGGGCTTACATTTGAATATCATAACACATGAAACTATGCTTGATCCCGCTGATAATCAGCGACTTAATAGCCTTTGTGGTCCTTATAATGACAATATTAAGCAGCTAGAGCGTCGACTTGGTGTTGAGATTAATCATCGTGGTAATTTATTTTCCATAACTGGCGATCGGATTTGTGTCCAAGCAGCCAATGATATTTTACAATCTCTTTATAAGCAAACTAAAGCCAAAGATAAAATCATTGATATCGAGCCAGAACACATCCATCTAGCAATTAAAGAGTCTGGTGCGCTAGAAAAGGCAAGTGAGCATTTGCCTGCTTATATTGATCATCAAGGCGGCAAGTTGGTAATGATAAAAACTAAGCGAGGCATCATTAAACCAAGAACAGCAAATCAAGCACAATATATTGCCCATGTTTTAGATTATGATATCTCGTTTGGTATAGGGCCTGCTGGTACAGGTAAAACCTATTTAGCGGTAGCTGCAGCGGTTGATGCGCTTGAAAAGCAACAAATCCGTCGCATTGTATTGACTAGGCCTGCGGTTGAAGCAGGTGAAAAATTAGGTTTTTTGCCTGGCGACTTAAGCCAAAAAGTCGATCCTTATTTGCGCCCACTTTATGATGCGTTATTCGAAATGCTCGGATTTGAAAAAGTTGAAAAGCTAATTGAAAAAAGTGTGATTGAAGTTGCACCACTTGCCTATATGCGAGGGCGAACTCTTAATGATGCTTTTATTATTCTTGATGAAAGCCAAAATACCACCATTGAACAAATGAAGATGTTTTTAACTCGCATAGGTTTTAATTCTAAAGCGGTAATAACAGGCGATATTACCCAAATTGATTTACCACGCCATCAAAAATCGGGTTTACGACATGCTATTGAAGTATTGAGTCAAGTTGATGAAATTAGTTTTAATTTTTTCAATAGTGAAGATGTAGTCCGTCATCCAGTGGTTGCCAGAATTGTTAATGCTTATGAAAAATGGGAAGAACAACAACAGAATATTAAACAGCAATATACGGAAAGTAGTATATAAAGGAGTCTTATTATTCCTATTTCACGTAAAAAAGAAAAAACGGTAATTCGAGATCATTCTGCCGAAGCAAATTTATTTCTTCGTAGGGCGCTATTTGCATTTGTTACGATTATTTTAATGGTTATTATTTTGCTTGGTAATTTAGCCGATTTGCAAATTGCTAATTTTAGTTATTACAGTACAAAATCCAATAATAATCGAATTGAAATTATACCTATCCCACCTAGTCGTGGCATGATTTATGACCGTAATGGTACACCTTTGGCAATTAATAACATCACATATCAGCTTAATATCATTCCTGATAAAACAAAAAACCTTAATGAACAATTCAATGAATTAAAAAAAATTGTTGGCTTGACTGATGAAGATATTGAGATGTTTCAAAAAGAACGACGCAATTATAAAGCTCATCGCCCTGTACCGCTAAAAGAAAATTTGACCAAAAAACAAATAGCGCGTTTTGTTGTGGATCAACATCGTTTTCCATTTGTTTCTATTGTGGGGATACAGCATCGTTATTACCCTTATGGTGCATCACTGACTCATATTCTTGGCTATATTTCTAAAATTAATAGCCAAGATAAACAGCGCTTAGATGATGAAAATAAGTCCAGCGATTATGTCGCTACGTTTAATATTGGTAAAATGGGGATAGAAAGGTATTATGAAGACGTATTACACGGAACCCCAGGTTATGAAAAGGTTGAAGTTAATAGCCGAGGTCGTATTGTTCGTCAAATAAACAAACATCCACCACAAGCTGGTGAAGACATCTATTTATCTATTAACCTTAAATTACAGCTTTATATAGAGCAATTATTGGCAGGGCGTAAAGCCGCCGTGGTCGCTATGGATCCTAATAATGGTGAGATTTTAGCTTTAGTTTCTAGTCCAAGTTATGATTCCAATCTATTTGTTGGCGGTATATCGAGTGTAAAATATAGCGAATTACTCAAAGATCCTAGTAAACCACTATTTAATCGTGTGTTACTCGGCGCTTATCCACCAGCTTCGACAGTTAAACCTTTTATTTCTATTGCCGCTTTGAGTGAAGGGGTTATCACGCCAAAAACTGTGGTTGATGATCCTGGTTGGTGGCAATTACCTGGTACTGAGCGACGTTATCGAGATTGGCTTAAATGGGGGCATGGTCGGGTTGATGTATTAAAGGCCATTGAAGAATCGGTTGATACTTACTTTTATAAAGTTGCTTATGATATGGGTATCGATCGCTTAAACTTATGGATGGCTAAGTTCGGTTATGGTAAACGCACCGGTATTGATATTTCACCAAACGAAGAAACCCGTGCCGTTATGCCGAGCCGTGAATGGAAAATAAAGCGTCATAAAAAATCTTGGTTACAAGGTGATACCATTCCTGTCGGTATTGGTCAAGGTTATTGGACTGCAACCCCAATGCAAATGGTTAAAGCGCTAACGACTTTAATTAATAATGGAAAAACCTATACACCGCATTTTTTATTATATAAAAAGAGCGATATTTTAAACGCTAATAAACGGCAACCAGAGATTAATTCAGATAATTATATTGAAACAAATAGTTTAGGTGATATTAATCCAGCTTATTGGGCACTTGCTAAGGAAGGTATGCACCGAGTGATGTTTGGATCAAGAGGAACGGCACGTAAGATTTATGCTGATGCAAAATATCAGGCTGCAGGTAAATCTGGTACTGCGCAAGTTTATGGCTTGAAGCAAGATGAAGTCTATAATGCTCATAAGATCCCAGAGCATTTACGTGATCATGCATTATTTATTGCTTATGCCCCTTATGATAAACCCAAAATAGCGCTAGCGATTGTATTAGAAAATGGTGGCGGCGGTAGCTCGAACGGTGGCGCTGTTGCTCGTAAAATCTTAGATTTTTACCTTCTAGGTAATGATTCAACACAGCTGGATGAGCCATCACCCAATGACGGAACTGAAGATTAATGATGAATAATAGCAAAAAATCTTTTTGGCAAAAGATACACATCGATCCCTTATTTTTTTTATTTATTACGCTATTACTTGGCTATAGCCTCTATATTCTTTGGAGTGCATCGGGTCAAAATATCGATATGATGCAAAAACGAGCCATTCAAATATTGCTCGGTTTTGCTGTAATGATTATTTTAGCTCAGTTTTCGCCTAGGGCTTATGAAAAATGGGCGCTGTATCTATATATTGTTTGTATTATCATACTATTACTAGTTGATATTTTTGGTTACACCAGTAAAGGCGCACAGCGTTGGTTGGATTTAGGTATTTTACGATTTCAACCTTCAGAAATAGCCAAAATAGCCGTGCCATTAATGGTAGCAAAATTTATTCACCGAGATGGGTGTCCACCACCATTAAAAACCACATTACAAACACTTGCTATCATTGGTGTGCCAGCATTACTTGTTGCGATGCAACCTGACTTAGGTACAGCAATATTAATTGTTATGTCAGGTATTTTTATTATATTTTTAGCGGGTATGAATTGGCGTTACATTCTTGTTGCATTAATTTTAATCGCTGTCTTTTTACCGATTATGTGGTTCTTTTTAATGCATGATTACCAGCAAAAACGCGTATTAATGTTGATTAATCCCGAACTTGATCCTAGCGGAGCAGGTTATCATATCATTCAATCTAAAATAGCAATTGGATCGGGCGGTCTATGGGGTAAAGGCTGGTTACAAGGCACACAATCGCAACTTGAATTTTTACCTGAACGACATACCGATTTTATCTTCTCCGTTATTGCCGAAGAGTTTGGTTTTGTCGGCTCTATTGTTTTGCTTATTCTCTTTTTATGTTTAATTGTACGAGGGCTTATTATTGCTGCTCAGGCACAAACCACCTTTGGTCGAATACTTTCTGGTGGGCTAATTTTAGTCTTTTTTATTTATGTGTTTATTAATATTGGTATGGTCAGTGGAATCTTACCAGTAGTTGGTGTACCATTACCGCTAATAAGTTATGGTGGCTCTTCTTTAGTCGTATTAATGGCAAGTTTTGGCATTATGATGTCTATTCACACACATCGATATATGTTATCTAAAAATATTTAACGGAACCCAAATAAATGAAAAAGAAATTTAAATTATCTTTTGCGTTATTCGCGCTTGCTGTTTGTTCATCAGCAAATGCTGAAATGGCTTTTCCTATTCCAGCTATCCCCAAGTTGGATGCAGAATCTTATATTTTGATCGATGCTAAATCAGGCGAAATACTGGCACAATATAATGCCGAGGAACAACGTGATCCAGCAAGTTTAACTAAAATGATGACCAGTTACGTGGTGGGGCAAGCACTACAATCAGGGCGTATAAAAAATGATGACATGGTTGTGGTCAGTAAAGATGCATGGGCAACAGGCAACCCTATTTTAAAAGGATCATCATTGATGTTTTTAGAAGTCGGTAAAACGGTATCGGTTTCTGATCTTAATAAAGGCATTATTATCCCATCGGGTAACGACGCTTGTATTGCTATGGCAGAACACGTTGCGGGGAGCCAAGGCGCTTTTGTTAACCTAATGAATGATTATGCTAAAAGACTTGGATTAGATCATACTCACTTTGAAACAGTGCATGGGCTTGATGCGCCAGGGCAATACACAACAGCTAAAGACATGGCTTTTTTAGGGCAAGCTTTAATTCGTGATTTACCTGAAGAATATTCCATTTACAAAGAAAAAGAATTTACTTATACATTATCTAAACCACAACTTAATCGAAATGGGCTACTTTGGGATACTACACTGAATGTAGACGGAATTAAAACAGGCCATACCAATGCCGCGGGGTATAACTTAGTTGCTTCTGCTGTGGATGGTAATACTCGTTTAATTTCAGCCGTATTAGGTGGCCGTACTTATAAAGGTCGTGAAGAAGAAAGTAAAAAATTATTAGTATGGGGATTCCGCTTTTTTGAAACAGCAAATCCTATAAAAGCAGGTGCGCCATTAGCAACTGAAACTATTTGGTATGGTGATGAAAATAAAATTCAATTAGGTGCAATTAATGGTGCCTTTATCACAGTGCCAAAAGGCCGTTCAGCAGATGTACAAGTTGAATATAAAATTGATGATTATATTTATGCACCAATAGCTAAGGGTGCAACAGTGGGCAAAATGCAATTTTTACTTGACGGTAAAGTTATTAACGAACAGCCACTTGTTGCTTTACAAAATGTTGAAGAAACAGGCTTTTTTGGTAGTGTATGGGATTGGATAACGCTACAATGCTATAGATTATTCCACTAGTTTTTATTCAAGTTTTGCTATCATCGCTCTGCGTTCTGTAAGTAATTGCTTACAGAACAACCTATCCTCCTTCAAAAATAATATAGTCTAATATAAAAAATAACTGCTCAAAAACTGTCAGATAAATATTGATTTTATTTAAGTTTTCATCATTACTTTTTATTTTAATATTTGCTTATTAAATAAACAATGCAAACTTAATAAAACTAACCAATATATTATAATGGATGATAATGGTAAGAAAACATCTAGTTATTTACACTTACATGATTATAAAGTTTTTTATTTTATTAACTTATTTTTAAATTTCTTATATTTGATAACTAGTTATAAATAAAAGAGATATCTTCTTTATTAATAATTACTGAATTTCTGTTAAAAATATTCAGGAATCTATACCGTTTCAGCATGAAATTATTTTAAATTTAATGGCTTAATAAATTATTATTCATAAAGCATCAAATGACTTAAATCCCTTATTCAGCCAAAGCGTTAAACGGTTATCACTGACTGATTTAACTAATATAAACAATTAATATTAAACACCATTTATTTAACAATTTAAAAGAAAGATTAAATTTTACACTAAAGCGGTGTATGCTTTTTAGCTAAAACGCCTGTTTTTTGCACTCAGTCATGCTGAGTATAAAATGAAATAATAACTAAAATAAAAACAAACAAGATAAATTATGAGGAATAATAGGTGAGCAAAACATGTCGAATGAACTTAATCGCCTTTTGGGGCAACTTGGTGGCGAGTTTAGCCATTTAATGGCCGGTTTAGGGGGCGTTAGTCACAACCAAGAAGAAATGTGTGATGCATAAAAATAAGTTTAAATAAAAAAATATAAGGAGGTTAAAATGACAGAATTTGAACAAAAAAGTCGCCAAAAATTATTGGATGAAGATTTTTACCATTATTTCCAAGAAAGACTAACCAAACTAATTAGTATGGTTGATAGTGATATGAAAAAGGAAAAAGATGGTTATGCTGAATTTATGATAGGACTACAATATCAACAACTCTGTTTAGATTATACCGTAGGTAAAAAAATCATTGGATTATCATCCAGAATGGAGTGTATTTTAAAATATATGCAAAGTTCTATCGATTATGTAGATAAATATAATATTGCCAATCCTAATGATAGAATGGATATTACTATCCTGACGGAATATTTTGAAACGGAAACGTTATCAAATTTATTAGGTTTAGCTATTTTATTTAAACGCCAAGATTGGTTTGAAACCATTGTTAAAGCTGTGGATTTTGACCAAGAAAATCGAGAAAAAGCGTTAGATAGTCTCATTGCTATGAAAATTCCAAACTATCCCATTACCGAAGAAAAAACGCCACGAGAACTGAGCTTTCGCAACCCGCTTTATAAAGCGATTCATGCCGAGCCCCCTAAAGATACCTTAAAATTCTTAGATGAATACTTGCGTCGTTGGTACGATGGGCTACGTAAAGCAGGCAATGTTTATATTGATAGTCACTTATTGCAACAAGGCGACTCCAGAGATTGTTGTTCTTTTGTTGGTTACTGGTGTTTTGAAGCCGCCGCCGTGGCATATTTAAAAAATATTGATGACAGCACGTTACACCGCTTTATGTACTACCCTAAAGATATGATTGAATATGCACGGGCAAATCATGGAGATTAATTTTAAATGACATATAAAAATAACTTTGATTTTATTTGTTTTTATGTTTGCTTGTTAAATAAATAGTGAAAGTTTAATAAAACTCACTTACTTCTAAATAACAATAATTAGCTTCGATAACGGCTAATAAATAGAAATAAAGCTAGTAATTTTATACTATTTATGATATAAAACGCGCGCTACATTTCATATTGTTTTTCTATATAAGATAGTAAATGACAATTAATATGAATTAAGCATTAAATTTTAATAATTAATTAACGTTATAACACACACATATCATCACACTTTTCCGGGGTGCCTTTTACTTGTTGTTATTAGGTCGGTTAAAGCGGATATGTGGAGGCATAACCCCAACGTCAAAATGAGGAAATCATGACTACAGTATCAATGCGCGATATGTTACAAGCGGGTGTACACTTTGGACACCAAACTCGTTATTGGAACCCAAAAATGAAACCATTTATTTTTGGTGCACGTAACAAAGTTCACATCATCAATCTTGAAAAAACAGTACCAATGTTCAATGAAGCATTAGCTGAATTAAACAAAGTTGCTGCGCGTAAAGGTAAAATTTTATTTGTTGGTACAAAGCGTGCAGCTAGCGAAGCCATTAAACAAGCGGCTGAAAGCTGTGGACAATACTATGTTAATCACCGTTGGTTAGGTGGTATGTTGACTAACTGGAAAACAGTACGTCAATCAATCAAACGTCTAAAAGATTTAGAAACACAAGCTAGTGATGGTACATTTGACAAATTAACCAAAAAAGAAGCACTAATGCGTGCTCGTGAAATGGCTAAATTAGAAAATAGCTTGGGTGGAATTAAAAATATGGGTGGCTTACCCGATGTGATTTTTGTTATTGGTGCAGACCACGAACATATCGCAATCAAAGAAGCTAACAATTTAGGTATTCCAGTCATTGCTGTTGTTGATACTAACTCAGATCCTGATGGTATTGATTACATTGTTCCTGGTAATGATGATGCAATCCGCGCAATTCAATTATATGCAAATGCGGTTGCTGAGGCAGTCCGTTCTGGTCGTGAACAAAACCAATCTCCAGTATCTGAAGAAAGCTTCGTAGAAGAAGCACCAGCAGCTGAGTAAAAACTCAAATATTTTCGGGTGGATGCTTGAGTGTCCACTCATTCTAATGAAAATCATCACAATGGTTAAATAGAGGATTAAAAAATGGCTGAAGTTACCGCTTCTATGGTAAAAGAACTGCGCGAAAGAACTGGCGCAGGTATGATGGAATGTAAAAAAGCATTAGTTGAAGCTAATGGTGATATTGAACTTGCAATTGACAACATGCGCAAATCAGGTCAAGCCAAAGCAGCTAAAAAAGCAGGTCGTGTTGCTGCTGAAGGTGTGATTATTTCTAAAATTTCTGCTGATAAAAAGTATGGCGTTATCTTAGAAGTTAACTGTGAAACAGACTTTGTTGCCAAAGATGCTGGTTTCCTAGCATTTAGCGAAAAAGTAGCAACAGCAGCTTTAAATGATCGCATGATTGATCTTGCTGCTTTACAAGCAAAATTTGAAGAAGAACGTACTGCACTAGTTGCTAAAATTGGCGAAAATATTGGTATTCGTCGTGTTGCTGAAATTTCTGGTGACGTAGTTGGTAGTTACCAACATGGTGCTCGCATTGGTGTATTAGTGGCAGCTAATGGTGCTGATGATGAATTAGTTAAACATATTGCAATGCATATTGCAGCAAGCAAACCAGAATATGTTGATCCAAGTGATGTGCCTGCTGATGTTGTTGAACATGAACGTAACATTCAAATCGATATTGCAATGCAATCAGGTAAACCACGTGAAATCGCTGAAAAAATGGTTGAAGGCCGTATGCGTAAATTCACTGGCGAAGTATCATTAACTGGTCAAGCTTTTGTTATGGATCCTTCTAAAACTGTTGGTGATTTACTAAAAGAAAAGAAAGCCACAGTCGCTTCATTCATTCGTTTTGAAGTAGGTGAAGGTATTGAAAAAGTCGAAGTTGACTTTGCTGCAGAAGTTGCTGCAATATCGAAACAATCTTAATTGTTTCAAAAAACCGCCGTTAAGGCGGTTTTGTTTATCTACAAAATATTTTAAAATTACGACAAGCTAATTTGTTAGCTTATTGAGTAATTAAACAACGAAATAGTGAGACTTCAATATGGTGACCCCTTTCTATAAACGTATTCTTCTAAAACTCAGTGGTGAAGCGCTACAAGGTGATGAAGGCTTTGGTATTGATGCAACTATTCTTGACCGTATGGCGCAAGAAATAAAAGAACTGATTGAAATGAATGTTCAAGTTGCTGTTGTTATTGGGGGTGGTAATCTATTTCGTGGCGCAGGACTTGCTAAAGCTGGGATGAACCGAGTGGTTGGTGATCATATGGGGATGCTTGCAACGGTTATGAATGGCCTTGCGATGCGTGATGCGTTGCACCGAATTGAAGTTAATGCGCGTTTAATGTCAGCGATACCATTAAATGGCGTCTGTGATGATTATCGTTGGACTGAAGCAATCAGCTTGCTTCGTCATGGTAGAGTCGTTATTTTATCAGCAGGAACGGGTAATCCTTTTTTTACCACGGATTCAGCAGCCTGCCTGCGTGGTATTGAAATCGAAGCAGATGTTGTTTTAAAAGCAACCAAAGTTGATGGTGTTTATTCAGCTGATCCTGTAAAAGATCCAAATGCAACACTTTATAAGACGCTTAACTATGAAAAAGTATTAGATGATGAACTTAAAGTCATGGATTTAGCGGCATTTACATTAGCAAGAGATCATAATCTACCTATTTGTGTGTTTAATATGAATAAACCAGGTGCGTTGCGTCGCGTCATATTAGGTGAGCAAGAAGGAACATTAATTAGTAACAAAGCAACAGTAACCAGCTAATTATCTTTATCTTAAATAAGGCTTTTATTATGTTAAACGAGATTCAAAAAGAAGCGCAAACGCGCATGGAAAAAAGTATTGATGCATTTCAAAATCATATTTCTAAAGTAAGAACTGGTCGCGCATCACCAAGTTTATTAGATGGCATTATGGTTGAATATTACGGTAGCCCAACGCCACTTCGTCAACTAGCCAATGTTGTTGCTGAAGATGCAAGAACACTAGCTATAACCGTATTTGATAAATCATTAACGCCAGCTATTGAAAAAGCGATTTTAACTTCAGATTTAGGGCTTAATCCTGCGTCAGCAGGCACAGTAATTCGTGTACCTTTGCCACCGCTTACAGAAGAACGCCGCCGCGATTTAACCAAAATTGTTCGTAATGAAGCAGAACAAGGTCGAGTATCGATTCGTAATATTCGCCGTGATGCCAATGATCAAATTAAAGCATTGCTAAAAGATAAAGAAATATCTGAAGATGATGAGCGTAAAGCACAAGATTTAATCCAAAAAGCAACCGATGCTGCAATCAAAAAATTAGATGCTGTGCTGGCCGATAAAGAAAAAGAGTTAATGGAATTCTAATTTATCTTTTTTCCTTGCAAACGCTTGGTTTTATAAAACTGAGCGTTTTTTATTTACTAAAATGTTGCTATTTTATGTATATAATATTTTCAACTTTTCAGCACAAGTAGCATGGGTATGGATAAAAACAAGATATATTAGCTTGTTTTAACTATTATTGAATATTCCAAGATAAACACTTTTTATTTTCATGGGCTTCCTTTAATGCTATAGATATTAATGATAATTCTTCTTCAGCTTTTTCCTTATCTATTGGATCTGATGATATTGCGGAAACAACTTTTTTATTCTGTATAAAATATCTTTTAGTAACCGTGAATACTACTTCTGACTTTATATTTTCATCATTGTCATCATGATAGTAAATTGGGACATTGTAATATTCAGCATTTGAGATAACTTGGTATCTATTACTGTTTTTTATAACGGTAATTTTTCCACGATAAGTTTCACCATAAATATTAATCTCAATCTTATTTTTGCGACATATTAATCCTGCGCCTTCTGTTGAAGGAATCGATTCAAGTGTTATCTCATCAGCTTTTGATGTAAAAGATAGGCATAGTAAGTTGATGAATATTAAATAAGCGAATCGTTTAATCATCTTGTTTTTCCGTCAATTACCTTATTTTCTAATTCAATTTCAGCTTGATTTATTTCTTGCTTTAATTAAAGCTATCTCGTATTAAAACCCAAAATCATTATCTAGTTCATCTTCGTTTTTGCAATAATTATCTTCTTTTTGTGTGCATTGACGAGAAAACACTTTATCTGAATCATTCGTGCTACGTCTTTTATAATTACATACCGAATTAAGTAAGGTATAGCTATGTTTTTTAGTGTCAAATTGAAAAGTTTTAGTGATTACAATGTCGTTATCTTCTTTAATTGGACAAATTTTTTTCTGAATGGCTTGTTGTTTCTTTTCATCAAAAGAAATATCGAGACCATCTAAATTCAGATAAACAAATTTTCCTTTTTTCTTATCAAAGGAGTAAAAACGATGAAAAGTAGGCACCCCCATTACATCATCGGTTGTTTTAGAAATAAAAAAATCATTATCAATGCCATCAAAATTGTAATCATCAGTGCCTTCAGGTCTATGAATTACTGTGCTATCACCGTTTTTTATTGTTTCGATTGACATAAATTCATAATCACTAATAGCAGCATCATTAATTGTTTGTAACAAACCACCGTCTTTTTTTCGGTAAACATTAATGCCAACCATTTTATAAGCGCAGCCTTTTATAGATAAAACGATTTTGAAATAGTAATCTTTAGTTGTCTTGTGTTGTAAAAATTCTATTTCTTTAGATTTTTTTTCAAATATATCTAATTCTGAGTCCGAAAAGCATCCAAATTGCAGTTCACTTTCTAATTCTGTTTTAGGTAATGACGCTAATCTTTTATCAGCTGAAAGATTATCATCAGACTCTGCGTCATACTCATTTTCGGTTAAAAGCTTAGGATGATTGGTGATATTATTGATATATAAAGTTGCATTACCAGCAAAATCATTATTATAATTGTAATAATACTCTTCTTTATACTTGCCATTCGTTCTGATTTCGATTCGATAAAAATAGTTGGCAAATACAAAGTTGGATAAACATAAGATAGCCACTATAATGTATTTTATTGTTTTCATATTCTTTCACTTAATCATATTATCCACTTCTCAAACTAACAGCATTTAAGAATTATTTTATAGAAATTTATGGCATTTTAGTTGATAGTCTATGCTTATTTAGGCGTGCAATTACTAGTCGGCGTAAAATGCATTCCATGGTACCCAATTAATTATTTCACCATATTTTTCACTTTGATAGCTCACTTTAAACCATAAAAGCTTTCTCATTTTATAAATTTCATAAAGGTTAGTTTTTTTGAGTTTCTCATTGTCTAATTCTACATCTAAAATTTTGACAAAATCGTTTCTTTTTAAATAGTTATAAGTTGGATATTGAAAGTCTGGTTGTTCATAAAGTTGAACTTTTTCCAGTTGAATATAAGAATGAATATCGCTTTTTTCGGTTGAGTTATCCAGTATATCTGAAAGCCTGTCCATATCATAAAAAGTAAAATTACCGTTAGAATTGAGAATATCTAAACCAATCATATGTTGGTATTCAAATTCACCTAATTCTTTAATTCTTTGAAATACTTCGACATTTTTGAAATGATATTGCTTATCTTTATTTGCTACTATTACTGTATATTTATCTAAATCATAATCCTTAATTGATTGATAGTGTTGATAAAAACTAATATCACCCACTTTACCAACAAAAACATCAAAATTTTTATGTAATAAACTTTCATCAGTGTGAGGGAAATAGGAGTAAGAATTTAATTGGCGAGGATCAAAAAGAGCCAAGGAACCATTTAAATCTTTAATATTGTTAATCTGCTTTCTTTCAGTGCAATAAGAATATCGGGTTTCCATCAAGTTGATTAACCGTCTCTTAACATAGCTACAATCAATAGTTAGTCTGTTGTTTTGAATTGTTATTGGAATGTAGCCTTGAATATTATTTGTTGTTGCATGCTTGTAAAACAATGCGGGTTGATTATTCCAATTGGCAAATTGAACATCAAGTGAATGATAAGATCCAATCAAATTTTCAAGTTGATAATCCACATTATCACCTTTTACTTCTAATATAGCGGGTTTTGAAAATTCATTATTTTCATCATCACAACGATAAGATATAAAGTTATACGATTTTGAATTAATCTCGAACGAATAGTTTTTAGCTTCTATTTTGTTTGAACAATGCTCCTTAGCATTGCAGATAGCGCTTATTGATATACATAATATTAATATTATTTTTTTCATTTCAAATTATTGTTCACTAAATAATGATTTTAAGTCTATTCCAGTATATAAATTAGCTAAGATTAAGGGTAGAAAAAATTAATTTTTATATAAGTAACCTAAGGTAAAAACAATGGCAATCGATACCGTTTACGTGCATTATGTCGATGTTTAAATGTAACGGGAAATCGTTTCTATTATCAGCGACAATTGACGTAGCAACCACAAGATATATTGCTGAGTGAAATAGTGGGACGAAGTGCTGGCAGGCATAAAACAGCGGCACGGGTCATGCAAGCGATGAGTCAAATATCCATGAACTTACAGACGATTGAGTTTTTTCATTCTGATAGAGGAAAAGGGTTTGATAATCATTTGATTGATAAATGCTTAACAGCATTTGGAATTAAACGGTCGTTAAGTCGCAAAGGCTGTCTTTATGATAACGCAATTGCAGAAAGCACATTTAAAGCCGTAAAACCAGAATTTATGCCAAATACTATTTTTGATCACTGGCGCAACTTAAATTGGAATTTAATCACTATGTGGATTGGTTTAATTATAACAGGCTTCATTCAATATTAAATGGACAGTCGCCGATTGAATATAAAAGAAATCGATGACCTTATTTTTTGTACTAAAAAGTGTGGACATACCACCAGACTCTTTGGCATAAGCTGTAAAAGAAATTGAAGATAATAAAGGGCAAACTAATGAAAATAATTAATTTATTAATTATCGTATTGTTTAATTTTATAGGTGCCTATCTAAGTTACCAATGGTGTTATCGGATGATTATCGCAAAACATCGCACACCATAATTATATTATTTGATGTGCTATGGTTTGTGTTATTTCTGTTTTATTCTGATTTCAATCTTTCTTTTATATAAAATAAATCGGCCGATGGGTTTAGTGATGTGCGGAGTGCCAATTGGTATTCTAATTATCTTAATGTCACCTATTGTCTTCATGTTAGTTATGGATGAGGCTAATAAATCGGTTTTTAATCTAGATTTTATTATGGGATTTTTAGGTATTACATCACTGGTAACCCTTAATTTTATAATATATCCAGCAATTTTATTATGCTGTCATTATTCTATTGGTGGAATACAAAAAATATCAAGTAAGCTTGCTTTGAAGCAATAATTAATTACCCAAATCAGCCAGCGCATCGCCCACTTATTTTATACTGTGGCACTCATCAGATTGGATTGCCACTCTGTATTTCTTGTCTTATTTTAAGTTCATTAAGGCTTGTGCAAAAAACGCTCTAACTTATCCGCCTTAAAATGTAGTTCAGAAATCGTGTCGCTTATCCACGCACATTATAATCACGATTCGGTGATGGAAATCCCCATCCCTGATTACAATGGATATCATGTAGCTTGTGCTAATTCTGCTAATTTTTGTTTTCTACTCCTTTAGGTTATTTATTCTAATTTATATCTAAATTTTTAACACGTTAAGGATGCTAAAGTCTTTTGCCTATTACCATTAACAAATCATTGAGCATAATAATTTATGATTGAAACGGTATAGAATCCTGAATCTTTTTTACAAATGCATTAAACATTATGATGATTTAGATCTAAAATGCGATTTGCTAACGGGTAAAAACGAGTCATCAGTGTGCATGTCTAACCATGTTTGACGGTAACGTTGACATCGCTTTATTTGATAATAGTTAGCCAATGCCAAAAATCCTTGTAATTCCATTATCTCCAAAAAATAACGTTGCCACTTAGCGACGGTATCGGTATTAATTCCCAATTGTTGGCTAATCGTTTTAAATGTCTCACCTTGTAGTAATAAATCAACAAAAGGTAACCACAGTTCACAATGAGATAATTTATCAAGATAATACTTTTTGAGAGGATTAAACGTTCGGCGACAGGTTCGGCAACGAAAATTAAGGCGGTGCCCAATGCGAACTGTACTAAGCGATCCACAATAATCGCAAGGCATAACTGACGTACCAAGTAGCTTGGTCAGCCATAACTTAAATGCCTGAGCTTGTCTAGACACTTCTACCGGCATCGTTTGTGTAAGATTCAGTATTGCTTGATAAAGATCTGGCTCATACTGCGCTAGCCACTGACGAATAACGTTATCTCGCCTTTGAGCAGCTCGTGGTGAAAGGTGAAATTTATTGGCAATCAAGCTATGTGGCAGAGCAATTAACGTCATGGGCGCAATGTCAATCAGTAATGCGACAGGCTTAAGGCGTCGACATAATGAACTTGTTGCGATTAATGACGGGACTTGTTGCAAAAAGCGCTTAGCAGCAGAATGTTGCTCTTCGGGTAAAATAGTGTGATACATTGTTGATCTCCTTTGAAACGGTATAGAATCCTGAATATTTTTTACAAATAATATAACCTAAAAAGTGAACAGGTGGAATTATTTGATTAACGACTGCCCAGCATAAACAGAATATGCTATATTATTTTTCGTTTGATTTTACAAGGCGATAAGATGGATATTAAACTAACCAAACATGATAAACGCTATATTGAAAGCACAGACGACGTGTATAGCATTATGCAGCGTGTGTTATTGCGTGAAGACAAGATCGACCAAGAAAAGGAACATCTTTGGATGATTGGTATGAATCAAGCGGGTTATATCCTGTATATTGAACTAATTGCGCTTGGGTCTTATAAATCGGTCAACATTGAACCAATGAACGTGTTTCGTATTGCGGTGATGAAAAACGCCTCACGGGTGATTTTGGTGCATAATCACCCGTCAGGATCGCTAATCCCCTCAGAGGCGGATAAAGATATCACCGACCGCTTAATTCAAGTTGCCCATATTTTAAATATCGAGCTTACCGACCACTTAATTATCACCCCAAAAACCTATATCAGCTTTCGCAACATCAAACTGATGGCTGAACTTGAACAAAGCTTGAAATATGTTCCGACTTACCAAGTAGTTGAACGCATCCGTAAACAAGAAAAACAAATTGCAAAAGAAAAATTAGCGGTTGAGAGGGATAAGACCAAAACAGCTCAGCAGAAAGCAAAAGCAGAAAAAGCTCGTCGAGAAAAAGCTGAATCTGAAAAGGAAATACTAATTAATGCGTTACTGGAAAAGGGCGTATCTATTGAAAATATTGCAAAGATTTTGGGGACTACAGTGAGGGTGGTTAAGAGAATTATTAATTTAAAATAATAGTGCGTTTTATAAACAGTTAGAAGAGCAAGATCTAGAGTTTATAAGAGAAAACTATCCAGACAATATTTTAGAACTTATTACCCATAATTTTGAGGGATATATAGATAAACTAAAAGAGGATGATTCTTTAATTGATCATGATGAGATAATAAATCTATTATCAACAGAGTTAAGTTCAGCGCAAAAAACGTCATTGTTAGGTTTAACAAATGTTCCTATTTCCATTAATTATGCAAACGATTCAGTAGCGCTTCTAAGGTAGTAAAAACGGATAAATACTGATTTTATTGTTATCCCATACTATTGGAAATGGTTGAATAGTCGCCCTATTTGAGGTGGCTATAGTTGAATTTTGAGTATTTTTTTCATTGCTAATCCGTTAAATATTTTATCATTAAAATAATTAGTTATTTTAATCAAATGGAATAATCTCGATAGTAATGTATTATTTTAGATAACCATTAATATAATTAAGACTTTTAATCTTTTTATTTCCACCAATATCGAGGATTACTCCTCGATATTTTTTACCCTTTTACACACACGACTTGCCGTAATTGATGGACAATTTCGACCAGTTCATTTTGAGCTGTCATTACTGCATCAATATCTTTGTATGCCATTGGGATTTCATCAATCACATCAGCATCTTTACGGCATTCAACATGTGAGGTAGCTTTGATGTGGTCTTCAATGGTAAATTGTTTTTTTGCTGCTGTTCGGCTCATAACTCGCCCTGCACCATGTGAGCATGAACAGAAACTTTCTTCATTACCAAGTCCTCGCACAATGTAGCTTTTTGCACCCATTGAGCCCGGAATAATCCCTAGCTCACCTTTACGAGCTGATACCGCTCCTTTACGTGTTACAAAAATATTATGACCAAAATGATGCTCTCTTTGAACATAATTATGGTGGCAGTTAACAGCTTGTAGATGACTAATAAACTCAATATTTAGTGTATTACCGATGGCTTTAATTGTGTTATGCATCATCGCTTCACGATTTAAACGGGCAAACTCTTGAGCCCAATTTACCGCCATAAGATAATCATTAAAATGCTCAGTGCCTTCAACAAAGTAGGCTAAATCTTGGCTTGGTAAAAAGTTATCAATAAAATAAGTAGCCATGTCTTGTTTAGCTACTTTGATAAAATACTCTCCAATAGCATTACCCACACCACGTGAACCGCTATGTAACATAATCCAAACCCGATCAGCTTCATCCAAACAAATTTCGATAAAATGATTACCAGTTCCTAATGTCCCTAAATGATGGTAGTTATTGGTATTTAAAAAATGTGGATATTTTTCAGTCAGCTTTTCAAATTCTGGTAATAGCTGTTGCCAATATTGATCCACAATTAATGGTGGATTTTGCCAACTACCTTGATCGCGACCTATTTTTTTTGGCGTTAAACCATGTGGTACGGCTTTTTCAATCGCTAAACGTAAGGGGGCTAGTTTGTCAGGTAGATCAGCTTTGGTTAATGAAGTTTGTACTGCCATCATTCCACAGCCAATATCTACACCAACCGCAGCAGGTATAATTGCACCAATAGTAGGAATCACGCTACCGATAGTTGATCCTTTACCTACATGCACATCAGGCATTACAGCGATGTGTTTAAAAATAAACGGTAATTGTGCCAATTTTAATAGTTGTTCTTTAGCTTCAAGCTCTACTGGTACGCCTTTTGTCCACATTTTTATCGGCTTAGTATTTTCGGTTTTTAATACTTCATATTGTCTCATTTTTTCACTCCTTTTTAATTTCATGCAATGCTAAGTTGCTAAGTTTATAAGCTCTGTTTTATTTTTGGATTTTATTCCCCCTTTGGGCGATAAAATCTTTTTTTGTGATTCCGTATGATAAATATTGCTAAAAGCGTGCCAAAAATTAAAAAATGGTAAAAATAATTAGTATTGTTTTGATTAAAAAAACAAAAATAAGTTTAAAATAGATGAAAATAGAAATTTAATGGATTTTGGTTGATTAATTTTTTATAATTTATTCTAAAAAGTTATAAATATTTA